>JAZNDV010000132.1:0-11396 GCA_045588285.1 Eubacteriales bacterium | reverse complement strand
CGATGAGCGGCGGCAGCCTGCTGGGAATTATATACGTTCAGATTTTCCGCATTGGCTTCCACCGCAAGATTCCGGGGGAACAGATAATTGCGGGCGTATCCGTCGGAGGTATTGACCAGGTCGCCCTTTTTGCCGAGGGATTTTACGTCGGCTTTCAGAATCACTTTCATGTTATTTCGTCCTTTCAGGGTTTATTTAAGAGGTTGGTTGGGGAGTGCTTCTGCCAAATATTCGTCGATATACTCCTGCAATTGTTCTTTTGCCGTAATTACGTCGGTTTTTTCCGCCAAGGCTCCCGCCATGGTCAGATGTCCGCCGCCGGTTTTGAATTTCTCCAAAATCAACTGAACGTTCACTTCTCCGTAGGATCGGCCGGAAATATTGGTGTTGCCGTTTTTGTCGGTGAACAGGGTAAAGGAAGCTTTCGCGCCGTCCACTGAGAGCATTTCGTCGGCGGCTTGGGCTGCGGCGATCTTCAGATTTCCGTGTCCTTCCCCCGGAATATGGGCGATGGCAAAATGTTTGCGGTACAATTCCGCTCCGGAGACGAATTTGACTTTGTTGCGGTAGGTCTCCATATCGGTTTGGAAATATTGCTTGACTGCCACCGTGTCTGCTCCTGCCTTGCGCAAAGTTGCCGAGGCGTCAAAAGTGCAGGTGTTGGTACGAATGGTGAAGTTTTTGGTGTCCAGACAGATTCCCGCCATCAAGGCGTTTGCTTCTACGGCAGGGAAGGTATAGACCCCCATATACTGAAACAGTTCGGTAACCATTTCGCAAGTGGAAGATGCGTAGGGTTCTTGATATAGCAGGTCGGGATCTTCAATACAGTCCACGCCTTTCCGGTGATGGTCGATAACATAAACGGTCTTTGCTTTTTTCAGGATCTCCGGTGCTACCGTGCTGTCGGCGCGGTGGGTATCTACCACCACTACGGCGGTGCGGTTTCCTAAGTAATCCGTTGCCTCTTTGCGGTTGATGAACCAATCGGCGTGGTCAGGGTCGGATTTTAAGTCGTGGAGCAGCCGTCCGGTCAGATCGGTGGTTTCGTCTACGACGATCTTTGCTTCAATCCCCCGTTGAATGGCAATGCGCGCCATTCCCACGGAGGCACCGAGGCTGTCCATGTCGCCGTAAGCGTGTCCCATGATAATTACGGTGTCAATTTCTTTCAAATGCTCGGACAGGGCGTTCGCAATGACACGGGTCTTTACGCGGGTGCGGCGGGCTCCGGTAGAATTTCGTCCGCCGTAAAAAGTGTATCCGCCGGTGTGTTTCACCGCCGCTTGGTCTCCGCCCCGGGAGAGAGCCATATCCAAGGCTCCCCGTGCCATTTCTTCGGCTTTTGCAAAACTTTCCGCATCTGCACCGACCCCGATGGACAGGGTGGGGGAAAGTTTGGAGGGGGTTTGTATGTTGCGGATCCGGTCCATGATATCAAACCGGGTCTTTTCAAATTCCGTCAACGCCCAGTTTTCAAAAACGAACAGATACCGTTCCCGTTCTCCGTGGCAGAGGATCCCGCCGGATTCCTGTGCCCACTGGTCAATGGTTCTATCAATCTCTGCCATGGCGTTGGAACGTTCCGTTTCCTTTAATCCGGTAAAGATTTCGTCGTAATTATCCACGATCAGGTGCGCTACTACGGGGCGGGTGCGCTTATACTCCCGTTTCAGCAGATGATGGTCTGTAACGTCAAACAGATAGAAAATGAACATCTCGTTCCGTTCGCCGAATTGATAGCAATCCATGTATGCGGAGTAGACTTTTCCGTCAAATTTCAGATGAGTGACCCGCTGTTCCAAAATATCCTTGTTTAGTTGCCGGACGTTGTGCAACGCCAAAAGGGTCGACTCGCTGGTTGCGTCGGTAAAGGATTCGTTGTACCAGAGGATAATCCCCTTTTCATCGGAGATTACGATGGGCAGGGGAAAGTCCACCAACCGTTTTTGGGACGTCATGTTCAGCATATCCACGATGGCGTGTGCCAAATTTTTCTTTTTACGGCTGGCAACGAAAAGACGGATCTCGTTTGCAATGATGCAAAGGGCAAACAGCGTGCACAGGGGGATCCAGATTTTCCGGTCTGCAGACAGTCCGGCAAAAATTCCTGCCGGAATCAAAAACAGATAGCAGAGCCGATCCAAAAAGGGGTGCAGTCGTTTCATCGGTACGTTCCTCCTCCGAAGATTCCCCGAAGGTCACGCCCTACAGAGAAAAGACCCAGCAGAAGCAGTAACGATCCGCCGCAGGACGACAAACTCACCGCTACCACGGCAATGGTCAAAAACACGCGGGCGGTAATCGACGGAGTACGGGTATTGATCAAATAAAGAACCACGGAAAATCCGGCGAAGGTCAGCACTGCTGAGACCACGTAGATCACGTTCATGGACGCAATTTGCAGGGTAGAGCCGGATTCCGAAAACAGATTGGCAAGGAAAAACAACAGATAAATGGGGGAAAGGATCGCGCCGGGGCGGTATCCGTCCAGTCGTCCCATGTATTTCGTTTCTATTTTAGAGTCCCTTTTCAGCGCTGCTTTCATTCCCCACCAAACGATGCAGGAAAAGAACAGGATCCCGATGGCGTAAAGCCCCGGGAGGGCAGAAAGGAAGGCGGTGACTGCTTGGGTGACCGTTTCTTCTGTCGACACTGCGGAAAGCAGATCCGACAGGGGCGTTCCGTCTGTCAGAATGATATTTTGGGATTGGGTCAGCGTCTGGGCTTGTTCCAGCACGGTCATAACTGCGTTTTTTATGCCTGTTACGATCTGTTCGAAACAATATTCCGGGTTAAAGGAATTGCCTGGGGAAGAAATAAAGATCTGAATGATCCCCCCAAGGGCAGTGAATGCGATAGATGAGATCAATCCCGTTTGCAGGGAAAGTCCGAAGTCGGTGCGGGTCAAAACGCACGCTGCAAGGGGGAAGCCAAGCCCGCCCCAGGTGAATAACGTGACAAGACCTGCGATGGCAGACCCGGAGATCAATCCGGCGGCTGTTGCTGCGAAAATTGCTGCGAGGATCGTGAGGTAGGGAACTCGGTACATCTTTCCTTCCAGTTCCGCAGGTTCATCTTCCGAGAATTGGGCCATGGGGTTTTTCCGGCGGACGGTTTTTACTTCCGTTCCGCAGACCAGTCCGGCGGCAAGGAAAACGTTGGCGGTAAGACAGCAGGCAAGCCACGTCCCCCCAAGACCCAGAAACAGCGCTACCGTTCCGCACAGAGCCGCGGCGCTTCCCACGAGGGGATATATCAGTTTCAGATTTTTGCTTCGATTCATGAGAAAAATGCTCCTATAGTTACGCTCGGATCATGCGGGCGTACGTGTCATTTCGTATTATAAAGTACTAAGTATTATACTATATAATAGCGGACTTGTCAATACTGCAGAGCCAAAAACCATAAAATGTTTGGAAATGACAAATTTTTGACTCTTTTAGGGTTCAAGAAAATGACACAAATAATTCACAGTTTATCCATTGAATTCCTTCCAATTTATGGCTATAATAGTTTTAGCACTTGACATCGATGAGTGCTAAAATTGAGGCAAATAATGAATTTTTTGAAACGGAGGCGTTTTCAGTATGAATTTGAAACCTTTACTCGACCGCGTCGTCGTTAAGTCCGTGGAAGCGGAAGAAACTACGAAAAGCGGCATCATTCTTGCCGGTTCTGCCAAGGAAAAACCTCAGGTAATGGAAGTTGTCGCTGTGGGCCCCGGCGGCATGGTGGACGGAAAAGAAGTTGAAATGTACGTAAACGTGGGCGATCGGGTCATCACCGCCAAGTATACCGGCACTGAAGTGAAGATCGACGACGCGGAATACACCATCGTCAAGCAGGAAGATATTCTTGCCATCGTGGAATAAGGAGTGATTGATTATGGCAAAACAGATTCTTTATGGAGAAGAAGCCCGCAAGGCGCTGGAACGGGGTGTTGACCAACTGGCAGACACCGTAAAAATTACCCTCGGTCCCAAGGGCCGCAACGTGGTACTTGACCGCAAATACGGATCTCCTCTCATCACCAACGACGGCGTTACCATCGCCAAAGAAGTGGAATTGGACGATCCCTTTGAAAACATGGGAGCTCAGCTGGTAAAAGAAGTTTCTACTAAGACCAACGACGTTGCCGGAGACGGTACTACCACCGCAACTCTGCTTGCACAGGCCTTGGTCCGGGAGGGGATGAAAAACGTCACTGCCGGTGCCAATCCCATCGTATTGAAGAAGGGAATTCAGAAGGCTGTTGCCGCCGCCGTCGCGGAAATTAAAGCAAATTCCAAAACCGTTGATTCTTCTGCCGATATTGCCCGGGTTGCTACCGTATCTTCCGCCGATGAAACCATCGGAACTCTGATTGCGGAGGCGATGGAAAAAGTTACCAATGACGGCGTTATCACCGTAGAAGAAAGCAAGACCGCCGAAACCTACAGCGAAGTGGTGGAAGGCATGATGTTTGACCGGGGATACATCACCCCCTATATGGTCACCGACACGGACAAAATGGAAGCGGTCATCGACGACGCGTTCCTTTTGATTACTGATAAAAAGATCTCCAACATTCAGGAATTGCTCCCTCTCTTGGAACAAATCGTTCAGTCCGGAAAGAAATTGGTCATTATCGCCGAGGACGTGGAAGGGGAAGCCCTGTCTACTCTGATTGTTAATAAGTTGCGCGGAACCTTTACCTGTGTCGCCGTCAAGGCTCCCGGATTCGGAGACCGCCGCAAGGAAATGCTCCGGGATATTGCCATTCTTACCGGGGGTACGGTCATCAGCGAAGAGATCGGTCTCGATCTGAAAACCGCTACTATGGATCTTTTGGGACGCGCAAATCAGGTGAAGGTTCAAAAGGAGAATACCGTCATCGTCGGCGGCAAGGGAGATAAAAACGCCATCGCTGCCCGGGTTGCCCAGATCCGCAACGCCATTGAAACCACCACTTCCGATTTCGACCGGGAAAAATTACAGGAACGTCTCGCAAAATTGGCAGGAGGCGTTGCCGTTATTAAAGTCGGTGCCGCTACCGAAGTGGAAATGAAGGAAAAGAAACTCCGCATCGAAGACGCTTTGGCAGCCACCAAAGCTGCTGTGGAAGAAGGTATGGTCGCCGGCGGCGGAACCGCTTATATCAACGCTATTCCCGCGGTTGCTGCCCTGCTTGAAGCAACTGACGAAGTGGACGAACAGACCGGGATCAAGATTGTCCTTTCTGCCTTGGAAGCACCGGTCCGTCAGATCGCCACCAACGCCGGAATCGACGGTTCGATCATCGTTGACCGCATTAAGAATTCCGACAAGAAGAATTACGGATACGATGCCTATAAGGAAGTTTACTGTGATATGTTCGATGCCGGAATCGTTGACCCCACCAAGGTCCCCCGCTCTGCCATTGAAAACGCATCTTCCGCCGCTGCAATGATCCTGACTACGGAGTCGGTCGTTGCAGACAAGAAAGACCCCGCCGCAGACGCCGCTGCCGCTGCCGCTGCTGCCAACGCCGGCGGAATGTATTGATCCGTAACTTAAGCACAAAGATCCCCCGGAAGCTTCCGGGGGATCTTTTTTGATATGTTGAAAAATCAGACCGTCAGTTTTCGTCTTTTGTGGGCATTTGTTCCGGGTGATAGGTTACAGCGAATCCGGAGTATTTGACCGTGCTGATTTTCAGTGTTTCGTCTTCCGAAAAGGGGTCGTAATTTCCGAAACACATACCGACTTCTCCGGTTCGGAGTCCGGACTTGTAACGGTCGAATTCAACTTTGACCCCGATGGGGAAGGAGAACGGACCTTCTTCTGTTTCATTTAAGCGCAAGGTCAGATAAAAGTGTAATTTTTTCCCCGATATATCAATACGAAATCCGTCATCATATTTGAAAAGCTCCGTAGATCGATTTTCTGAAACTCTCCATACGCTCCCGTTTCCGTCCGAATTTCTGCATATGCCAACGTTTTTTACGATCTTTCCGCTGGAGTCGTACTTGTATTTTTCGGTGGTAACGAAGGTCTCTCCGCCTTTATAGATCGTTGTTTTCGTTGATTTTACCGGTTTTCCCGACTTATATTTATACTCGTAGGTGCTTTCATGACCGTAGGAATCAACGTCGTATTCCTCTCGGATTACGTCTCCGTATTCGTTGTAAGCAGTTTCGCTGATGACCTTTCCGTTTTCGGTGTAAAGAATCTTTTTGCCATCTTCGTTGTACTTTGTAACGCAAACCACGGCGTCGGAAGAACCGTTCCAATAATAGTGCCGATCTTCGGCGAGAGAACCGTTTTCGTAGTAGAAATATTCTTCGGAGATGGTTCCATTTTTGGTTTTGGATAGGATTTTGCCCTTTTCATTGTATTTTGAGATTTCAAAAGATTCCCGGTCTTCCGTGTACGACGTTTCGATCAGATTCCCGTCGGAACTTCGTTTGTATACACATTCGTAGCTGAGATTTCCGGCTTCGTCGTAAATCGTTTCTTTCAGCAGATTCCCCGCATCGTCGTAAACATATTCGCCGGTTTTTATAATTTCTCCGTCGTTCTTTTGAGAGAGAAGCTTGCCGTGATCATCGTATTCAAATTCTATCGTGTGGGTGCCGTCGACCGTCGTTATTACTTTTTTCTCATATTGGGTGGAGAAACAGGCGAGATAATCTTCCGAATCCTTATACCCGTCTGCTTTGCAGAAGAGGGAATAGGCATTTTTGTAATTGCCCTTTTCCAGTTGTTTCAGGGCGAAATTGTAACGGATCATGGGTTGGAATACGCCGGTATAGAGCACTACGATTCCGATCGTTGCCGCAAGGGTGGAAATCCCGATGACGAGCCACGGTTTCAGGCGTTTTTTCTCGTGTATCTTCGCCTCTTTTTTTGCTTCTGCTTCCGTGTTTAACCGGTCAATGGGGTTTTCCGTGGTTTCGGTTTTCGTGAGTAGGTCTTTTTCCTTTGGGTAATCAGAGTTCATCGAGTTTCCTCCTTTGTGTACTTTTCTGCTTTTATTATATCATATTTTTTGGAAATTGTCAACAAAAAAAGCAACACTTGACAAACGATATGTTTTGTGGTATAATAGTGCACAACTACGGAGAAACGTTTTTTACTCCGAACAATGAAAGAGACGGTGAAAGCGGAATGGACGAGTGCGGCAGTAGGACGGGGGAAGACCCCATTCCTTCGGGTGCATACCATCTGTTTCGTTAAATGAATACGGGCATACCATAGACCTGCGGGGATAGGGTATGTCCGTTTGTCGTTCTTAAGTTAAATTCTGAAGGAAATGAGGAACACTTAAACTATGATTGGCGCTGTTATACTGCAAGTCGTTTTAATCGCATTGAACGCGATCTTTGCCAGTGCGGAGACGGCGATGATTTCGTCCAACGCCGCCCGCGTTGAGCATCTCGCATCCGACGGCGATAAACGGGCAAAGAAGCTGTTATCCTTGACCTCCAACCCTTCCCGTTTTTTGTCGACCGTTCAGGTCGCGATCACCTTGGCAGGTTTTTTGGGAAGTGCTTACGCCGCCGACAACTTTGCCGAACCTTTGGTGGAGTGGCTGTTGAAGATCGGCGTTGCCGTTCCGGAAGGAATTCTCGATTCGGTCTGCGTATTTCTGATTACCATTCTTCTGTCCTTTTTCAGTATCGTGTTCGGGGAGTTGGTTCCCAAGCGGGTCGCCCTGAAAAATCCTGACAAATCTGCTCTTCAGTTGACGGGATTGTTGAATTTCGTTTCCGTTATCTTTGCGCCCTTCGTGTGGATTTTGACCAAATCCACCAACGCCGTTTTACGAATGATGCGGATCGATCCCAACGAAAGCGACGATGAGGTGACTGAAGAAGAGATCCGCATGATGTTGGAATCGGGAAGCGAAAAGGGCACCATCGACAAAGCGGAAACCGAAATGATTCGCAATATCTTTGAATTTGACGATACCGATTTGAGTGAGATCTGTACCCATCGCCGGGACGTTGTGATCCTGTATGAAGGGGAAAGTTTCGAGACTTGGAAGAAAATTCTTTACGAGACCCGCTTTTCCTATTACCCCATCTGCGGGGAAACGGCGGACGATATTCATGACGTATTGGACGCGGATCAGTTTTTCCGCGCCGCCGGAAGAATGGATTTTGAATCTGCCGTGGCTTCCTCTCGGATCAAGCCTATGTTCGTTCCGGAACACAGCAAAGCCGACGTTCTGTTCTCCAAGATGAAGGAGACGGGGGAGACCTTCGCCGTTTTGATCGACGAATACGGCGGAATGCAGGGGGTCGTGACGTTCCATGATCTTCTGGACTGTCTGGTGGGTAATCTCCGAGGCAGAGAGGCGGAAGAAATCCGTTCCGTCGGAGAAAACCGTTGGATCGTCTCCGGGTCTGCCTCTCCCTCTGCGGTTTCCGAAGCGTTGCACGTGGAGTTGGAAGCGGAAGGGTACGAAACCTTCGGCGGTTACGTTTTGGATTTGTTGGGTGCCGTTCCCGAAGACGGAGCCACCCCCGAGACGGAAACCGAGGAACTGTTGTTGCAGATCACCAAAGTTGCCGAACGTCGCATCGAAACGGTCGCCGTGACCAAAAAAATTACTGAGGAACAAAAATAATAAAAAATTCTCTCCTGCTGTAGGAGAGAATTTTTTTGTATTGCCTTAATCAGAGAAGCGAAGGGTCAAGGTTTCTCCGGCTTGGAAAAACCGTTCCAGAATGGAATTTCCCACGGTGTACGTTTTGTCGGAAATAGGAAGATTTTGATCTTCAGGAAGTTTCATGCGGAGTTTGTTTTCAATTCCCGACAAGATAGAAACTTCGGTCAGTTTTCCATCTTTCCAAGCAAAATCGAAGGTGAAGTTCCCTCTTGCTTTCACCCCCTTGACCGACCCGGTCTTCCATTCGTCGGGAAGGGCGGGAAGAAGTTCTACGATCCGGTTTCCCGGCTCTCCCAAGTGGCTTTGAATCAGCATTTCATTGACTCCGGCAGAAGCGCCAAAGTTTCCGTCGATCTGGAAAATATGAGGGGGATGCAGATCAAAGAGGTTCGTTTCGGTGTTGGTTGCGAAGAGCTGGTACAGATGATATAACGCCTCATTTCCGTCTTTGAAACGTGCGTAGTAATTCACGATCCACGCCCGAGACCAGCCGGTCTGTCCGCCGCCTTTGGATAGGCGGCGAGCGACGGTCTTTTTTGCTGCTTGGTAGATTTCAGGGTCGGTTTCGTTGATCTGGTCCGAGGGATACAGTCCAAACAAGTGGGAGATATGTCGATGTCCCGGTTCTCCTTCTTCGTAATCCCGAATCCATTCGCAGATCGTTCCGTACCGTTGGCTGATCCGGAGGGGCGGAAGACGTTTCAAAACGCCGTCCAGTTTTTCTGCAAAGGCAGGATCGTCTCCCAAAAGTACGCAAGCGTATCTCACCCGGGTGAACAGTGCGTAAATCATTTCAAAATCAAAAGTTGCCCCTTGGGTCATCTGACTTCTTTTTTGGGTATTATCAACGGGGTCCGTGTATAGGAAATAATTTTCTGGGGAGTTGGAAGGAGATGTGATTAGGTATCCGTCTTTTCCTTCGGTGAGAAAATCGCAGATAAAGGCACAGGAGCCTTTTAAGACGGGATAAATCTCTTTCAAATATTCCACGTCGCCGGTGTATTCGTAATGTTCCCACAGGGGCAGACACATCCAAGGACCGCCCATGGGGAAAAATCCGCTGCCTACGGAGTTGTGGACGCCGGTTCTTCCGAAGATATCCGTGCAGTGGTTGATTGCCCAGCCGTCGGCGTCAAACAGTTCTTTTGCCGTTTGCTGTCCGAATTTGCTGAGCATTTTTACAAAATGGGTCAGAGAATTGACGGTATCGGAGCAGTTTCCGTTCTCTGCGTGCCAGTAGTTCATCTGAACGTTGATGTTGGTGTGATAATCGGCACTCCATGCGGGCCGGAAATCGTGGCACCAAATGCCTTGAAGATTTGCGGGTAAGGTAGAATTTTTACCGGAGCTTTCAATGAGAAGATATCGGCCGTAGTTGTAGTATAAAACGCACAGATCCGGATCGGTCCTTCCGTTTTTGACTGCTTCAAGACGCTGATCGGTAGGAATATCCGCATAATCGGGAGCGTCCAGTTCCAGTTGAACTTTGGAAAACCACTTTTTATGATCTTTCAAATGGGTTGCCTTGATCTCTTCATACGTGTGCCCCTGTAATTTTTCGATGCAGGCATTCAGGGATTTTCGGTAATCAATAGTCTCGTCAATATCGAAGAGATTTACGTTGTAGTTTGTGGCAAAGGCACCGTAAAAGATCAAATAAGTAGCGTTTTCTACAGAGATCGAATTGTGGGTCATTTTCCGTTGGCCGTCAGTTTCGATCTTCAAACGAGCGCCGAAAGCCATTCCTTCTAAACCCGCGCCGCAGGGTTCTTCGTCAAAGCAGGTTACCCGACCGTTGAGAAACAGGGTATCTGCCGAGGTTACGGAAGTATATGCATTTTGTTTCCGCTTTATGGTCAAACTGCAAGAAAAAGGTGCGTCGCAAACTATTTTATAGACCAAAAGATCAAAGGCTTCACTGACAAAACTTTCGCTGGCGTAGGATTTTCCGCCCCGCTTCCATTGAACGGAAGCTACAGCGTCTTTTAATTCCAGCTCTTTACGATAATCGGAAATTTCCCCTTCGTCTATGAATTGAATGAAAATTTCTCCGAAACTTTCAAAAAAGCGCAGCCGGGGAGGTGTTGAAAGAAAGTTTTGTTTGCTCAATTCCGCTGCTTCTTGCAGACGTTCTTCGGAGATCAGCCGGCGAATCTCGGCTAAAGCCTCGGGGGTGGCGTGATTTTGTTCTTTGATCTGTCTTCCGCTCCACAAGGCTTCCTCGTTGATTTCGATAACTTCCCGTTCTGCATTTCCGAAGAGCATCGCACCAACGCGGCCGTTTCCTAAGGGAAGCGCAGCCATCCAATCGTCGATAAAGCGATTGTAAAACAGTTTTGTAGACATCAAAGATTCTCTCCATTCTTTTCCAATTTCAGTATACTGAATTTTTTTTGCCAAGGGTAATTTCCGGTTCTAATAGATACTCAAAATGGCTTCGGTATGAGCAAAGGAATCGGCGCGCTTTTCCCGGGAAGAAGAAATGCTCTGTTTTAACAAAGAAAATACTTTTGTATTTCGGTCTACGATAGGCAAGGGCTTTAGTTCTTGAATCTGTTCGATAAATTGATTGGCAAGAGAACCGTTGATGCGCATCCAATAAATTTCCGAAGAACTGCCTTCATCGAAGAAGTAGGAATGAAGAATTTTTTATCAAGAAGAATATAATCTCCTGCGTTTAACACGCGGACAAAGTCGTTCTGCTCACAAACCAATGTTCCTTTATTTATGTAGATCAAAACATGATTGTCTTCTACAT
>JAZNDV010000131.1:0-11948 GCA_045588285.1 Eubacteriales bacterium | reverse complement strand
TTCCCGCCTGTGGCTTTGTGATTGTATACAGAAAACGGACGCTCTGTCAAAGAGCGTCCGAATGGGTTTTTCATTTTTGTTTTGGATAATTTCTTAGAATATCAGAGGCAAGGTTATTCCACAGGACTCCACTCTTTGGGGTATTCTTCGAAATAATATTTGACCACGATATGCTCAACATCAATTACCACGGAATCTTCGGATTCCACAGAGCCGTCCAGAATGAGTTTTAGGAAAAAGTAGTCTCCGTCTAAATGGTAAACCACTCCATTATCCCCTGCATAAAACTTCGGCTGCCCCGCTTTTTCCAGCACGGCTTTCAAAGTTTTTCCTTTTGCCCACATGCCAAGAGTAAGTTGCTTCGCCGGAGCAAACTCCGTAGTATCCCAGCTTGCATAATAGGCAGACGTCACATACCAAGCCCCATCTTCAGGTCGCCTCACATCCAGCACAAGTAAAGCGCCCATATACTGATAAGCTAATGACCGTTGATAAACACAATCATAGTCTAAAGGTCCGTACCGATCTACAACTTCAACAATCGTTTTTCCTTCCATCCATTCCAAATCATATTTCCCATACTTCTCAAGAAAAGCGTTATAATTCCTTACATAATAACCAAAGCGATAGACAAGAACAGCATTGCCCACGAACAATGTAACGCAAAGGACAATAATTACAATCTTCCAGACCGTCTTTTTCATAGGATTCCTCCCATTAATATTCACCATGGGCAGAAATTTGGTCTTGAACCACGTTGGAATTCAAATTATAATACCAATCCGCGAAGCCACTTTCCGCCTCTTCCCCTACACTCATATCAGCACGTAAGGCCATTTCGTAAACATCTATCGGATCATATTCAGGGACCAAATCATAGAGAGACCACCCCAAAAATGAAAATCCTAACACATCTGCATGGGTAACAACTTCTGCAGCAAACGAATTAAATGTAACGTTAGCAGTAAAACAAGCCAATATCGCTTGTTTTTCATACAATGAAAGATTTTGGGGATCTTGTATTATAATTTGGTTTGTTTGGAAATTGTAAATCTCACGATTTGCAGCGGTATTAATTTGTTCTAATGCATTTGGAATACGTTTTAGTTGCTCCAAAACAAGATTAACAGATAATGCACCTTCAGAATTTCCATTCATTATCTCGTTCGTGTAGCCATCTTCGTAGGCCTCTATTTGTTGAAACAAATCTAGTAAATTCTGCGAGGCATTAATAGTCGAACCATATTGACTTACAATAAACTTAACATAGGTTTCCGCAACCAAATATGCCCCATCAGATTCTGGCCTTGCAAAATATTGCCGAAGATCTTCATCGTGCGAGGCTCTCCCCGGCCCCGTCACCTTTTTCACATCATTGAATATTGAAGTCCATGTATCTACCCAGGAAGAACCCGCAGTGAAAGACTGTAGGAAAGTATCTGTATTCAACGCCACAAAGGGAACCGAAACTCCGGGATCATCTAGGTCTCCCGTATATTTCCCATTTGCATCTTTTACATGATCTGATTCTTCCTCTCTCATTTTAATCATACCATATACGGCAGTAGCATTTTCTCTCAAGCCTATTAAATACCAGTCATCATAAAACTTATCAACTTGCAAAACATCATCCGTAAGAGTAATGGTATATATTCCTCTTTGAAGCCAAAGATTTGCAAGAGAAACTGTGATCATAGAGAATCCATCATCTGTGGAAACAATATCATCTCCATCAATAAGGCCCATGTTATACAAATTGTCCTCAATGGTGTCTTCTAAATTGCGCAAAAACCATTCGTCCGTGTCGTACCCATCATCGGAATAAGTGAGAGATTTGATGTCTATGCCGAGATCTTCCTGATAGTACTGATACTCTACTGCCAAGATGCGCCCGGCCCCGCCCACTTTTGGAGTAATTTTATAGCTTCCCGTATTCGTTATAGAAAAGGACCATTTCATCCCATCTGTAATTGCTCCCGATCTTAAAACAACACGGGCCCCATCGGCACCAGAGTCATTTTCTACGCCAAGGTAATAGGGAGTAGAGCCCGAATGGATGGAACGAATTGTATAATAACCATCCGTTTGCATTTCAATCTTCCAACGAGACGTTGCGCCACCATGGAATGACCATTGGTGAATGGTAGTCCCATTCTGCATTGCTTGATTTTCAATATCCATGTATCGCAAGGACTTTGCGTTCTGAATATAATAATCTCCGTCAGAAAGACCACTTACCACATGAAGAGAAAAGCCTGCATAATACGAAACATCATCTACTGTTTGATAGCAAACACGAATTACTGCTGTTCCGTAATCTTCCCCGGTAACTTTCAAGATCGTGGATTGAACATTGGCAATCGCCTCATTTGTGGAAGACCAACCATACTGATGAGGTCTCAAATCTCCAGGAAGCGACATTGATATATCGAAATCCAATTCCGCAAGCATACGTTTGCTGTCCGTTTTCACAATGGAGCGATTTGGATTCTGTTCTAATTCCCCTGTATTGGAATCATAAAAAAGAACCTTCCGGGGCGGGTTTGTGACTTCCTCAAAGATCCACTTTTGCCCATTCCCTCCGGTGCTATCTGCAATACCAATGTTTCCACCATCTGTTCCGGGTTGCTCATTATTCAACACTAACCCGTCGTTGGTAGGAGAGGACAAAGAATAATACGTACCGTATTCACCATTGGAATCCTCTATGTTTCCAATGTTCCACATTCCATAAGACGGAACACTATCCATATCATCCGAATACCCAATATGATAGATGTCTGCATTGGTATTTCCGGAAGCTTCATATTGAGTAGCAGTCAATCCGGCGGGGGTGTAGTGATACGGGCGAATGGTATAATATCCATTCCCAACACGAACAACACGCCACAGTTGATTCATTGTCTGAGACGGATCGGAAGAGAGTCTATTTGTTCTTTGATGAACATTGGAAAAATCTAAACTACTTTCCGTTGATGTCAAATATCCACCTGCTGCAGAACGAATATAATATATCCCATTGTCCACAGTGTCGGTATATGCTGCCGATATCGTGATATATGGACGATATGCTTCTGTACCATATTGAGTTGAGGCAAAGTACTGCTGAGAAGTAGAGGTTGCAGCCTCTGTAGAAGAGGAAGCTTTCAACATTAATCCTCTTTGTGCCAACTCGCTGCTAATACACCAACCTTGGGCAATTGAAGTGATATCAAAAGAATAAACATAACCGTTTGACCAACCAATGTCGGAATTCATTGTTACTGAAGAAACAGTTGTCCCGTAAGAGTTAGCAGAGACATTTGCCCATGTCGCAGAAGCTTCCGACCAAATATTCCCCATGAATTGCCGGCATTCAACCGTAGTCGTTGCATCTGTCGCCATTATATCACGCATACATAGTGTTGCGTTAGAAACTGTATAGCCAGAAGTAAGATTCCAATTATTAGCCCGAATTAAAATTCGCTGTATCCCGCGAGAAGAATTGTATCCCACATACAGGTTCTTAGAAGTACCTGCAACGGTAGAAGAATTTATGCTATAAATACTGGTGTCTTGTATGTAGTCATAGTAATCACTGACTGCTAACGTTACTGCAGTAGCAGACGAAGAGTTTTCTACAGTTACCGACAACAAATATTCACCAGGCTTAATTTCTGTTGCGGCAATAGGAATACTATCTACAATTCCTGATTCATCTGTTAAAATTGCATCTCCGACAATTCCTACAACATTTCCGATATTATCCAAGAGAACATAGGATTCATCTTGGCGCATCAACGTTTTCCCATTAGTGGATAATTCGAAATAAAACTTTTCCTGAGATCGATTTTTTGCAAAGTCAATAGATACTTCAAATCCATTATAAGAAGGAACTACAGACATTTGATTCCCTTCGGAAAGAATATATTTTGCTGCAGTTGTCAATTTTTCAGAAGAAGATAGAGCACTTTGAGCCATAGACGGAACGGCAACCGAAGAATACCCTTTGGGAACAACATTTTTTGAAGATGCCTTTAAGGTGGGATCGATAGCAGGAGAAGTGCTTAATAAAAAGTTCTCATCTACTTTACCTTCAAGAATTTTTATCCCAAACTCCGCTTCTTCTGTAGTTTTCGGCCGAAGAGACACATTCAATTGTTCTGACGTATACAGAACACCATTTGAAGCAATGTCTGCACAATGCAGAGACACATCGTTTTTTGCCTCTGAAGAAAAACGATACAAACCACTGGAAAGCGTATTGTTCAAAACAAGTTCTGGTTTTTTATCTGCTATACTACCATCTTCCATTTCGTATTTAACAGGAAACCCAAACAAGTACGTATCAAAGGAACCATCCTTTTTTTGAAATACGATTTCATTCAAAGATGTTTCTAACTCATACGCACGACGCATATACCCCTTCTCTACCGCTATAGAATAGTCAATTAGATCAGGAACTTCATTTTCTGAAACTTCAAATCTTCCGGAGCAACAAACTCCGTCTGCAAGTCAGGGGCTTCCAAAGGTTCTTCAACTTCAGAAGCAACAAAGGGTGAAACCGGGAAAAAGGCAAGAATAAGTGCAAGTAAAATCCCCGATGCAATTAGGCGTAAAAATGTTTTTTTCATGGTTGATTCTCCTTTTCAATTTATTTAAATTATTGTGAGAAAAATCTCGTCAACAATCGTTGTAGAGCATCCCTACCAAAAACAAAAAATTTAAGATATTCTCATTTCAATCACATCCTTAAAGAAAAATGCAAAAACGCATGAACCGTCTCTTAGGCGGTCCATGCGTCATACTTAGCGTAAATATTATTCCATTGTAGGATGCATTGTGCGCTTGTGGTCTTTTAAGGAAGAATTTTGCGCAGGCCACCTTTTTTTTCATTATACCATATTTTTCCTTACTTGTCAACAAGAACAAAAAAATTTATATATTACGAAAAACGTATAATAAATTCAATGTGTTTTAGAGGTAAATAGTTCGTCTTTAACATCGTCGCCCCCACCAGAAAACGACAAGTTTCGGTCGAAACTTGTCGTTTTCAGTTATATTCGCCTTGCGGCGAGTTATATGCACCTTTGGTGCGTGATATTTGCTTCGCAAGTGATATGCCTGCGGGCGTTAGGGGCGAATATAATATCACTGAAACCGTGGGTTTCAATATCACATTTTCATAGCAAAATATATCACTCCGTCGAAGACGGAATATCACTAAAAACTAATGGTTATGTGAGAGTTCGAATTCATACGCAAAAACGGTAAAAATATCTTTTTGCAGCCCATAGCCAACAAAAAGTAGATAATTCGCTCTTTTCAGAGGGATTATCTTTTTTTATATAAAAAACAAATTTTTAGTCAATGCTTTGTTTACGATCTGTTTTTAATGCAACGTTAAATGTGCCAAACCTCTTTACATAAATTTAAGCCAGACGCATTGTCTGGCTATATTTTTTTGATTTAATTCGGATAGAAAAATGATATACTTACGAAAAAGGAGGTGGTAGAATAAAAAAATCAGTCGAAAATAGAATTTGTGTCTAACTATAATAAAAATCTGACACAAATCATAAAACAATTTTTTTACAACAACAATTAAGAAAGGAGTTTTCTGTTATAAAAACAAAATTTGGTGTTAATTCCGCTGCACCTATTCACAAAAAACTAAAAAATGGTTATACCTTGTATGATTGGATTATGAGACAAAAGGGTTTTCCCTCCTTCTGTATGAGGTCTCTTCGTGGAAAAGATAAAATTACCGCGGAAGAAATTGATTTTTTGAAAGCGAAAGATTGTAAAATTGGTTTGGTTATTCGCGATCTTACGGAGACGATTGTTTCTTCCAGAGACGGAACTGTAGATGCGCTGAAAGCAGTAGAATCCGCACAAGAATTGGGAGTTCCTCAAAATCGGGGAATTGCATTGTTTGTAGAATTTAAGCCGGAGTGGAGTCTAAATCATAACTGGATGTTTTCGTTTGCCCACACCGTGTGGGCAAATGGTTATGTGCCCGGATTTATCGGGAATACTGATTCTTCAAAAAATTTCAACTTTGACCGTCAGTGCAGTCACTATGTACAGGAAACAAAGGAGGAAAATTATTTTGATGCTGTTTTTTGTGCAACAGAGCCAAAATTGAAGGGTACCCCGACCGAATGGACGCCCTATTGCCCTTCCGCATTACAGCCTGATGATATGGAGCTTTGGGTATGCGGAACAACGACATTTGATTTAATTCGTGTGGAAGATGTTTATGCCGTTCGTGAAGAGGTGCTTGATAACATGTGGAATGGAGGTGAAAAATAATGGATAAAATGCAATACAATAATGTTATTGATTATACATTAAAACATGACCTTTTGGCGCAGACAACGGATTCTTTGGCAACCGCGAGAGCGGTATTTAACAATATGGGCGTTGCCTTGCCTCAAGGGGATTTGAAAACGGTTTTTGAGACAATAAAAACCAATAATTATATGGGGTGGCGCTCTTGTACTGCACAGGAGGCGCAAGCCGCAGCAGACAGGGGGACCGCCGCAATCGGTATTAGTGAGGATAGAATCGTTGTTCTTTCTGCAACGGATGATGAAAATCCTGTAATGAAAACGTCTTCGGTAATGTCTCTTTCCGAAAATTTATCAGAAAACGAAGTAAACACATTGTCGTATTTTTCGTACAGTTGTGGGTCCAGTGGGGGTGACGGTACTGGCGGTACTTACAAGCCGACCGCTACAATCATTAAAGAAGGAAACTTTAACAAAGTTCTTTTTGGATCCAAGGTGTGGCGTTGTATAAATCGAGATATGATTTACAATGACAACGATGATGGCACAAACTCAATTTGGGATATTAAATGTAAATATAATTTTTACAAACATTACAATGAGAGTGATACTATTATCACCGATTCCACCCCCAAAGTATATACGGATGCAGAAATTAAATTTTTGTATGCGATTGATCCCCATGGTGTAGCGGATTATATTCACAGATTTGCAGCTACAAAGACTGGGTTGGGAGAAGTTTTTGCATATAAGGATAGGATGTTTAAATTGCTGTATAAGCGCGACCCCAAATATTTTGGACGCACCTATGATGGAAGATTGTATGAAACAGAAAATAAAGAAAATTTGTCTGCTGTTATTTCCGAATCAGAATCCATTTTTGGGGGGCATCCCATTTATGATTTGTGGACGATTGTCGATATGGCAAGGATTGCAATTGATATTATTGTGACAGTTTTTTGCAACTCACATATCATCTCTCATATTTATGATGTTGCAAAAACTGTGGTTCAGGTTCTGTCCACAAGTGAAGCAGATGTTAAACGTGAATTTGCCTCACCTTCTGCAAATACTTTGGTTGCGATTGCTTTTGAAAACACAAACATAGACTGGGCATATAAGTTGGTATCTCTGTATGACAGTGTAGATGAGATTGCAGCTAATATTCTCGCTCGTCCTAATTATCATCGGCAAATTCTGGATTATTGTGCTTATGATACAAATTTTGATGTTTACGTTAAGTTGCGGAATGGAGATCGATACAAAGTTAGACAAATCTGTACTGCAATAAATAACTACAATAACTAAAAATTACGGCTTACCCGGTTTCAAATAATTCAATCGGATAAGCTGCTTTAAATATTAAGTTTCAGGATATTGAACGTCGAAAAATCTGTGATTATAAACTGCGCGGATTTTATTGCGAATTTTTACAATGGTAAAGGTATCTCCGATGCGAGAGGTTTCAATGAGATCGTTTTCATACATGGTATTTATGGACGACCAGCGGTAGTACGTTAGATCATAATGGATATCATAATGGCCTTCAAAATTGAAAAACAACCGAGCCGGGCGACGATTTCTGGAACCATAGTTGCCAATCCCTCCGCGATCTTGCTTGTTTGACAGAACGTCAGTTGTGATTTTAATTTTTTTACCACTTGCCGTAATCCAGATATCAATAATGCACAAACTCGTTTCAATCAAGAGCGGGATTGAGCATATCGCAATGAGTGGAATATCGGGAAGGAAAAAGAATTCAATAACCATTGCGATCAGGATTAACGCGAACCACCTAAGACCTCGGAGTAGGTTGTATAGAACAGACTTCATTACGTCTTTTTTTATTTCTTTTAAATAAACCTGTACGTTTTTCATGGATTTACCGCCTTAATTGAATTGCTATATGTATTAAGTTTCAGGGTATTGAACGTCGAAAACTGGATTGTATGATTGTTTTAGATTTTAGTGTGACAATAGCATTATCATTATTTTGTATTATAGCATTTACTGGAATAAATTCCGAGACCTTAAAATGTATATTAAAAATGGTTCAGGTAAAATTTTCATCACGCGCCAGCATGCATCTTCCTACGGAATTGATGATCTGTAAGACTTTACCTTGATTTCCTTCTTTTTACATTTTTACGGATCAATCCTGTTGCGCTTGAACCGCGTCGATGGCGATGACCGACATCAAAGCGGTGAGGGCGTTTGCCGGATCGTGAACCACGATGGAATATGTATCGGTCCAGTTCCAAAGCTCTTTGGAAATGACCGCCACGGAATTTCCTTCCCCGTCGGTCAGGGAATAATCCCAGCCGAAAAAATCCCCTTCCATTTCCCAGCAGGGTCCGCCGTCGAAATAATATCGGGGCGTGAAGAAGGTAAACTCTTTGCAGAGGGTGGAAAACAGTTCTTCTCCCCGGTAAAGGTTAAATTTGGGAAGAAACGTAAAAATCTGCTGTTCCACCGTTCCCACGTGTTCTCCTTGGGCATCGAAGATCTTCAGGCACTTGCCCCAACTCAGTTGTCCCTTGACGGTGTAGGCAACGTCGCCGTTTTCATAGTATACGTCGTAGGAATCCAGCCAAGAAAAAAAGCGTTGTTTGAACAGTAATTTCATTAAAACCGCTCCTTTCATACGATGACCGTGTGAAGTAAATTCAAAAGTAATAAAGCAGGCAGAGACAACACGCACCACAGGGCGGAAAAATAGGGGCAGACTTGTCCAAGAATATTGCCTTGCAGATGGGAATAATCCCACACGTTCATGCCCAATTTCAGGTTGACGATACAGCCGAAGGAAAATTCTACGGCGGTGATGATCAATGCTCCCAAAATACACTTAAAGGGCAATGGTAACGCAAAAAACACGCCGTTGCAGAGAAATTCCAGCAATACCGCGCAAACGCCTCCGGCAAGAAACATGGTCCAATGGGTGCGGCGGCGCCAAAAAAGCTCCAACGACTGATAGACAGTACCTCCCAGCCAAAAGGCAAAGAGATAAAAGATAAATTCCATAACGATTTCCCTTCCTTTCGAGCTTTATTATTTCCGAAAGAATGGAAAAATCAAGAAACTCTTTTCCGCCAATTTCTTCCAAAATTCAAAAATCCGCCGGAACCTCCGACGGATCTTTTCTTTTTTTTGTTTAAGTCCGGCGCAGGTTTACGCCCAAAATTCCGCCTAACGCTCCGCCCAAAACTTCTGCCGCAAGATAGGTCAGAAACGAAAGGGAAAGATCTCCGAACAACGCCGAAAGAAGCAGATGAAGGAGCGATAGGGCGATTCCGGTGGAAAGCCCTAGCAACAGACCGTTTTCCTTTCCCTTGATCCCCGCTGCCAAACCTCCTCCCAATGCTGCCAGTAATACGGTCAGATGCGCAAAGAAAGGAATGACCCCATCGGGAATTCCAAAGGCAAGCAAGGCAGAAAAGAGCAGCGTCAGAAGAATGGCAGCGCAGAGAGCTGCGCAAAGCCCCAGCAACGCGCCCTTTGCCACCCGAATGAGAACGGCAGAGGTTTGTTCCATAAAATCAACTCCAGGCAAAAAATATCGTTTGTATACTTTATGCCGAACAAGTCCGGAACATTCCCAAAAAGCAAGGGCGTGGGAAGAAGCGTTTTTTATTCAGAAATCGTATCTTTGGATTGAATTGCCCATTTATGAACGGTCAGCCGGTCGTTGTTGGCACCGGTTTCGATGACGTACAGTTCCCCGTCGTCTTTGATCTGACGGATCGTTCCGACGATTCCGCCGATGGTGGTGACCTGATCGCCTACCTGAATGGACGAACGCATCTGTTCCGTTTCTTTCTGTTGCTTCTTCTGAGGACGGATCAGGAAGAAATAGAACACGACGATGATCAGCGCAAAGGGCAGAATCGAGCCGAGAATCCCCCACAGGCTTTGAAGGGGAGTTTGGGTAGACGCTCCTCCGTTGGTTGCCGCGTCGGTGGCAAGAAGGATCAGATTGGTAAGATTCATTGGAATATACCTCCGTGTTTTTGTTTCTATAATAAGTACATTATATGCGTAAAGTGTAAGATTTTAAGGGCGAAAATGGTACGTTTTTCTAAACAATAAAGAAGGAAGGGAAGGGTGTACGTTCCTTTCGTCAAAAGAACATACCAAAGAAATGCGGCAGCACGGCAATTCCTGCCGTGAAAAAGAAGACGATTTTAACACTTTGTCGGTGAATGTAATTCGCCGCCCTTGAGTTTTCTTTCTTTTTTCGAAAAGAAAGAAAGGAACATCTCTCTTCCCCTTAAATCCTTACTCCGTAAATTTCCCGCTTTTCTTGGTAAAAAGATTCAAAGGTTCCGCCGTCTAAGTGTTGGCGGATATCTTCCATCAGCTTATTATAGAACCGCAAATTGTGGGCGACGACCAGCCGGGAACCCAACATCTCGTCCGCTTTGATCAGATGGCGGACATAGGCTCTGGAGAAGTTTTTACAGGTGGGACAGTCGCAGTCTTCGTCGATGGGAGAATCGTCGTTTTTATATTTTTCGTTGTTGATGTTGATGATGCCTTTCGAGGTGAACAAATGACCGTGCCGGGCGTTTCGGGAAGGCATAACGCAGTCGAAGAAATCCACCCCCCGGTGAACTGCTTCCAGAATATTGACCGGTGTTCCTACCCCCATCAGATACCGGGGCTTGTCTTTTGGCATGAAAGGTTCCACCGCCTCGATGATCCGATACATTTCCGGGGCAGGTTCTCCCACCGCAAGTCCGCCGATGGCGTAGCCGTCCAACCCCAATTCAGAGATCTGCTTCATGTGTTTGATCCGAAGGTCTTCGTAAGTGCACCCTTGATTGATGCCAAACAGCATTTGTTTTTTATTGATGGTTTCGGGGAGAGAATTCAGGCGGTCCATCTCGTTTTTGCATCGGACTAACCATCGGAAGGTGCGCTCGCAGGAACGCTTGGCGTAATCGTATTCCGCAGGATTTTCCACACATTCGTCAAACGCCATGGCGATGGTAGACGCCAGATTCGATTGGATCCGCATGCTTTCTTCCGGACCCATAAAGATCCGGTGTCCGTCCAGATGAGAAGCGAAGGTCACCCCTTCTTCGCTGATCTTCCGCAAAGAGGAAAGAGAGAAGACCTGAAATCCGCCGCTGTCGGTCAAAATCGGCTTGTCCCACCGGGTAAACTTGTGTAGTCCCCCCTGACCGGCGACTACCCCGTCCCCCGGGCGCAAGTGTAAGTGATAGGTATTGCAGAGTAAAACCTGCGTACCCAACTCCTTCAAATCCAACGCGGAAAGTCCGCCCTTGATGGCGGCAGCGGTGCCCACGTTCATGAACACCGGCGTTTCTACGGTTCCGTGGACGGTCTCAAATCGACCACGCCGGGCAGCGCCTTCGGTTTTTAACAAAGTAAACATAATTTTATCCTCCTATGGGGAAAACAGCCCCACGGTTTATTTGAGAGCGGAGATAGGAGAGTGGAGATGGAAGAGTATAGATAGATGTTTCCCTCTTCACTTTTTACTCTTCCTCGAAGGAAGGACGGTGTTCTTTATTCGAGGAACATCGCGTCTCCGAAGGAAAAGAACCGATAGTTTTCTTCCACGGCGTGGTTGTAGGCATTGAGGACGAATTCCCGTTTGGAAAAGGCGGAAACCAGCATAATGAGAGTGCTTTCCGGCAGGTGGAAATT
>JAZNDV010000130.1:0-11970 GCA_045588285.1 Eubacteriales bacterium | reverse complement strand
AGAATCCGACCTGTTTTTCGAAGACAATTCCGGACACATCTTGGAAGACGATACCCTTGCCCGATTGATCTCCATGCCCAACGTCATCGTTACCTCCCACCAAGCGTTTCTGACCGAGGAAGCCTTGGAAAATATCGCGGAAACGACAGTGCAAAATCTCGTCAGCCTCTCCCGAACCGGGCAATGCCCCAACGAATTATGTTATCGCTGCGGCGAAGCGGAAGATTGCAAGACCGGAAAATGTTTTTGACTTAAAAAAGTCATTTTCTTTTCCTTGAACTTCTTACCGTATTATGCTATAATAAAGAAAACTACACGACGAGGTATCAGTTATGATCATAACCAACGACGTCAAATATATCGGCGTGAACGACCGTAAAGTGGATCTGTTTGAGGGACAATATGCGGTTCCCAAGGGCATTTCTTATAACTCTTACGTGATTTTGGACGAAAAGATCGCCGTTTTGGATACGGTAGACGCCGCCTTTACCCACGAATGGCTGGACAATCTGCAAAACGTTTTGGGGAACAAAACTCCGGATTATCTGATCATTCAGCACATGGAACCGGATCATTCTGCCAATATCGCCAATTTTATCAAGGCGTACCCCCAGGCGAAGGTGGTCTCTTCTGCCAAAGCCTTTGCCATGATGAAACATTTCTTCGGCACGGATTTTGCGGAAAAGCAGATTGTCGTGGGCGAAGGAGATTCCTTGTCTTTGGGGAAACACCGGTTAACCTTCGTCACAGCCCCTATGGTTCACTGGCCCGAAGTCATCGTTACCTACGACAGCACCGATAAAATTCTCTTTTCTGCCGACGGATTCGGCAAATTCGGCGCTCTGGATCAGGAAGAACCCTGGGCAGACGAAGCCCGCCGGTATTTCATCGGCATCGTGGGGAAATACGGAGTGCAAGTACAGAACCTTCTGAAAAAAGCCGCGGGCTTGGACATTCAAATTATCTGTCCTCTCCATGGACCCGTACTGAAAGAAAATTTAGGGTATTATCTGAATCTTTATAATACTTGGTCTTCCTATCAGCCGGAAGAAGAAGGTATCGTAATCGCCTATACCTCAGTCTACGGAAATACGAAAAAAGCAGTTTTGCTTTTGGCGGAAAAGTTGAAAGCCAACGGCTGCCCGAAGGTGATCGTTCACGATCTTGCCCGGTGCGACACGGCACAAGCAGTGAGTGACGCCTTCCGCTACAGTAAGATCGTCCTTGCCACTACCACCTACAATGCAGAAATTTTCCCCCACATGAGGGAATTTATCAACCATCTGACCGAACGGAATTTCAGCAACCGCACCGTTGCTCTGATGGAAAACGGCAGTTGGGCTCCCCTCGCAGCGAAGGTAATGAAAGAATCCCTTGCAAAATGCAAAAATCTGACCTTCCCGGAAACCACCGTTAAAATCTTATCTGCCCTCAATGAGGACAGCATCGCCCAGATGGACGCCTTAGTGGAAGAACTGTGCCGGGAGTACTTGGCGCAACAGGATTCCACCGCCAACAAAAACGATCTGACGGCGTTGTTTAATCTCGGATACGGTCTTTACGTGGTTACGTCCAACGACGGAAAAAAGGACAACGGATTGATCGTTAATACCGTCACCCAGGTGACCAGCACCCCCAACCGCATCGCCGTGACCATCAATAAGGAAAATTATTCCCATCACGTCATCAAACAAACCGGAAAAATGAACGTCAACTGTCTGACGGTGGACGCCCCCTTCCAAGTCTTCGAGGTCTTCGGATTCCAAAGCGGGCGGAACGTAGATAAATTTGCAGACTGCGAACCTTTGCGCTCTGATAACGGCTTAGTCTTTCTGCCCCGCCATATCAACTCTTTCCTGTCGCTGAAGGTGGAGCAGTACTTGGATTTAGATACCCACGGAATGTTCCTCTGCTCCGTTACTGAGGCGCGGGTGTTGTCCGACCGGGAATCCATGACCTACGCCTATTACCACGAAAACGTAAAACCCAAACCCCAGACCGAGGGCAAAAAGGGATTTGTCTGCAAGATCTGCGGATATATTTACGAAGGCGACGTTTTGCCCGAAGATATTATTTGTCCTTTGTGCAAACACGGCGCTGCCGATTTTGAAGAAATCAAAGAATAATTTGAATACGAGGTGTCAATGATGATGAATGAAACAGTTCACGCACTACTCAATCAGCAGATCAACAAGGAATTCTATTCCGCCTATCTGTACCTGGATTTTTCCAATTATTTCAAGGCCGCCGGATTGGACGGCTTTGCAAATTGGTATCTGATCCAAGCCCAGGAAGAACGGGATCACGCAATGCTGTTCTACACCTATTTACAGAACGAAAATATGCCCGTCACCTTGGAAGCCATCGCAAAACCCGATAAGACCTTTGATTGCCATATGGCGGTTCTTCAGGCAGGCTTAGAACACGAACGATACGTGACCTCTCTGATCAACGATATCTACGGTGCCGCTTATGACGTTCGTGATTTCCGCACCATGCAGTTCCTGGATTGGTTCGTTAAGGAACAGGGAGAAGAAGAGACCAACGCCAACGATCTGATCTCCAAGATGGAACTGTTCGGTTCTGACCCCAAGAGTTTGTATATGCTGAATCAGGAATTAGCGGCGAGAATCTATTCCGCGCCCTCTCTGGTTCTGTAATGATAAAATAAGGAGGATTTTTATATGAAAAAGTACGTTTGTGACGTTTGCGGCTGGGTCTACGACGAAGAAGCCGGAGATCCGGACAACGGAATTACTCCCGGCACCAAGTTTGAAGACCTGGACGAGGATTTCGTCTGCCCCCTCTGCGGCGTAGGCAAAGACGAGTTCAGCGAAGAAGCCTGATACGACGATATGTAAAAGAGGCTCCCGATTTTTTCGGGAGCCATCTCTTTGTCTAAACAGCGGGAAATTAATATTTTCAAACTGCTTGCGTATGAATTCGAATCCTCACAAAAAAGAATATATTTCAAAAATACGGGGATATGAAATTTGCGTACCGGAATCGCGAATTTTGGTGTAAAAAACGTTATGTTGATACGACACAGACAAAAATACCGCCGCATAGCGGGGGGAGCATTATTTAACCTGCAAAAAATCAATATGTTCCAAATATGTCACAAACACCCCTTGACTTTAGCGTGCTAAAGTGGTATAATGTGAAAGTATTTTACAGAAAGGAATGATCCGGCATGATGAAACCCCTTCATACCGAAGTCACGGATAATTTATTCCGTTCCATTCTTGAATTAAAAACCATCGACGAATGTTACGCCTTTTTCGAAGATATCTGTACCATCAAAGAGGTACAGGATATGTCCCAACGGCTGGAAGTGGCAAAACTGTTACACGAGGGAAAAAGCTACGTTCAGATCTCCGAACAAACCGGAGCGTCCACCGCCACCATCGGAAGAGTAAACAAATGTCTCAATTACGGTGCCGGCGGATACCGCAAAGCGTTGGCAAAGAACGATCAGGAAGGATAACCACCATGAATTCATACGACAGCGTACTCAGCGGAGATGAAAAAGCCGCCTTTGGGTTGAGAGAACTGTACCGCAGTTACGGATATCTGCCCTATAAAATGAGCAAATTTGAAGAATACGATCTGTACGTCCGCAATAAAGATTTTTTGGTTTCGGACAACGTCATAACCTTTACTGACACCAACGGCAGGCTGATGGCGTTAAAGCCGGACGTGACCTTATCCATCATTAAAAACGGAAAAGATCTGCCGGGAACGGTGGAAAAGGTTTATTATAACGAAAACGTGTACCGTATCTCAAAAGGCACCCACGCATATAAAGAAATTATGCAGGCAGGGTTAGAATGCATCGGCGACGTCAACCCCTATCAGATTTTGGAAGTTTTGACCCTTGCGGCAAAAAGCCTGAAGCAAATTTCCGACGAAAGCGTTTTAGATCTGTCACATTTGGGAATCGTTTCGGAAGTATTGGAAAACGCCGGGCTTTCCGATGAAGGGAAAAAAGACATTTTGAACTTCTTAGGAGAGAAAAATTTCCACGGAGCCATGGAAATCTGCACCAAAGAAGGGGTCTGCGAAGCTTCCGCAACGGCAATTAAAACCTTGATTACGACCTATGGCACGCCGGAGGCCGTCTTCCCCACCCTGAAAGACATCGGCGTTTCGGAAGAATCTCTTGCACAACTGGAAACCTTAGCGGGTGCGATGAAAAACAACGGTATCGATTCAGTCCGCATCGACTTTTCGGTCATCAACGATATGAGTTATTATAACGGCATCGTCTTCCGGGGATTCGTCAACGGAATTCCCACGGGGATTTTGTCCGGCGGTCAGTACGACAAGATGATGAAAAAATTGGGAAGAAATTCCCGCGCCATCGGCTTTGCCGTCTATTTGGACTTGTTGGAACAGTTGGAAGATACGGAAGAATACGACGTAGACACGGTGCTTCTCTACGACGATTCCGACACGCCTCAGACCATCGCGGCTGCCGTGGAAACCCTTGCAAAACAGGGCTCGGTGACCGCCCTTCGGAATAAGCCGGATCTGAAATTCAAAAACCTCATGACGGTGAAGGAGGCGGGAAATCTTGGATAAGATGCTGAATATTGCCCTTCCGAAAGGCCGGTTGGGAGAAAAAGTCTACGCCATGTTCGAAGCGGCAGGCTTTGAATGTCCTTCCATTAAAGAGAACAACCGGAAACTGATTTTTGAAAATCCGGAAAAGGGCGTGCGTTACTTTTGGGTCAAACCTTCCGACGTTGCCATTTACGTGGAACGGGGCGCTGCAGACGTAGGGGTTGCGGGGAAAGATATTTTATTGGAATACCGCCCGGAAGTTTACGAACTCTTGGATCTGAACGTGGGGAAATGCCGAATGGCGGTGGCTGCGAAAAGCGATTTTCGGGATAACCCCAACCGCACTCTGAAAGTAGCCACGAAATTTGCCAATATTGCTTTGGATCACTACACGTCTTTGGGCAGAGATATTGATATTATCCACTTGAACGGTTCCATCGAAATTGCCCCGATTTTAGGATTAAGCGACGTGATCGTCGACATTGTGGAAACCGGAACGACGCTGAAAGAAAATAAATTGGAAGTCATCGAAACCATCGTTCCCATCAGCGCCCGGCTGATTGCAAACAAAGCGGGATTCAAATTCAAAAACGATATGATTCAAGCGGTCATGACCGGTCTTGCAACACAAACGGAGGAATCGAAATGATTCGGATTCTGAAATACGGCGAAGTAGAGAATCAAGATATCTTCGCCCGGGTCGTTCCCGAAATCGACGTAGAGGCAACGGTTGCCGAAATTATTGCCACCGTCCGCAAAGAAGGAGACAAAGCCCTTTACGCTTACTGTGAAAAATTCGACGGTGCAAAACTGACCTGCCTGCAGGTATCGGAAGCAGAAATCGACGAAGCAGTAGCGGAAGTCGAGCCGAAATTCTTGGAAATTCTGGAAGAAGCGGCGGTTAATATCCGAAAATTCCACGAAAAACAAGTACGCAACAGTTTCATCATCAACGACCAAGACGGCATCGTGGTGGGGCAAAAAGTGATCCCCGTCGACCGCGCCGGACTGTACGTGCCCGGCGGAACTGCCGCCTATCCGTCTACCGTTTTGATGGATTCCATTCCGGCAAAAATCGCAGGGTGCCGGGAAGTGGTCATCACCACGCCTCCGGGGAAAGACGGAAAAGTCAATCCCGTGATTTTGGCGGCAGCAAAAATCGCCGGCGTGGATAAAATTTTCAAATTGGGCGGAGCCCAAGCCATCGCCGCCTTGGCATACGGCACCGAGACCGTTCCCAAAGTGGATAAAATCGTCGGTCCCGGAAACGCCTTCGTGGCGGAAGCAAAAAAGCAGGTCTTCGGACAGGTCTCTATTGATATGATTGCAGGTCCCAGCGAAATTCTCATCGTCGCCGACGGCAATTCCAACCCCCGGCACGTGGCGGCGGATCTGCTTTCTCAGGCAGAACACGATAAACTCGCTTCTGCGGTGTTGGTCACCGATTCCATGGAATTGGCAACCGCCGTTCAGAAGGAATTGGAAGTTCAGATTCCCCAACTGGAACGGTCGGAGATCGCCCGGACTTCCAACGACAAAAACGGCAAGATCATCGTTGCTCCCGATCTGTCGGTTGCCGTGGATATTTCCAACGAAATCGCACCGGAGCACTTGGAACTTTGCGTCGACAATCCCTTTGACTGGTTGGATAAGATCCGTCACGCCGGTTCCATCTTCATGGGGCGCAACTGCCCCGAAGCTTTGGGGGATTATTTTGCGGGTCCGAACCACACCCTGCCCACCAGCGGGACGGCAAAGTTTTCCAACCCTCTGTCGGTGGACGATTTCGTAAAGAAGACCCAATATACTTACTATACTAAAGACGCCTTGGCAAAGGTCGCCGACAAAGTGGCGTTCTTTGCGGAAAAAGAAGGATTGACCGCCCACGCAAAAAGTGCCGTGATCCGTCTTGAGGAGAAAAAATGAGTCGATTTTTGACCGAAAAGCAAAAGGATCTGGTCCCCTATACTCCGGGGGAACAGCCGAAGATCTTGAATCTCATCAAACTGAACACCAACGAATCCCCCTATCCCCCCGGAGAAGAGACGGTGGCGGCGGCGGAAGAAGAGGCAAAGCGCCTGCACCTTTATCCCGACCCCACTTGCAATGCTCTTTGTGAAGCCTTCGCAAACCGTTGGGGCATAGATACAGACGAAGTGATTGCCGTCAACGGATCGGACGAAATTCTCAATTTTGCTTTCATGGCATTTTGCGACGAAACCCGTCCGGCGGTCTTCCCTGACGTTACATACGGGTTTTATCCGGTATTTGCAGACCTCAACCACGTTCCCTACGAAGAAATACCATTAGAAGACGATCTTTCGGTCGATCCGGAAAAGTATGTGGGAATCGGGAAAAATATTTTTCTCGCCAATCCCAACGCCCCCACGGGCATCGCTCTTTCGGTGGACGTGATTGAAAAAATCGTAGCGTCCAATCCGGACAATTTGGTGGTCATCGACGAGGCGTACGTAGATTTCGGCGGAGAGAGTTGTCTCCCCCTGATTCGGAAATACGATAATTTATTGGTGACTCAAACCTTTTCCAAATCCCGCTCCATGGCAGGGGCAAGATTGGGCTTTGGCATTGGGTGTAAAGAACTGATTCGCGACTTGAATAGGGTACGGTATTCCACAAATCCTTACAACAGCAACGGCATGACCATGGCGGCGGGGATCGCGACGCTGAAAAACGATGACATTACCGCCAAAAACTGCAAAAACATCATCGAAACCAGAGAAAAAACCGCAGCAGAATTAAATCGCATCGGGTTCGAAACCACCGATTCCAAAGCAAATTTCATTTTTGCCAAACATTCCAAAATCGACGGAAAAGAGTTGTATTTGAAATTGAAAGACCGGGGGATCTTGGTACGGCACTTTGACAAAGAACGCATCTGTCAATACAACCGTATCACCGTTGGAACTCCGGAACAAATGAAGATATTGACCGACACCATCAAAACAATCTTGGAGGAATCAAAATGAGAAACGCAACCGTTCGCCGCACGACGGCGGAAACCGACATCACCCTCTCCCTTTCCATGGACGGCACCGGTATGACCGACGTCAACACCGGATGCGGATTTTTGGATCACATGCTAACCTTATTTGCCCGGCACAGCCGTTTTGACCTTTCGGTCACCTGTAAAGGGGACGTAGAGGTAGACGATCACCACACGGTGGAAGACGTGGGAATTTGTTTGGGGCAAGCGGTAGCGGAAGCGCTGGACGAGAAGCGGGGAATCAATCGCTACGGTTCCATTCTTCTACCCATGGACGAAGCGTTGATCGCCGCCGCGGTGGATCTCTCCGGACGTGCCTACTTAGGTTTTGATCTTGCCATTCCCACCGAAAAAGTCGGAACCTTTGATACGGAATTGGTCAAAGAATTTTTCACGGCGTTCACCCGCCAATCCGCCTGCACTTTGCACCTGAAACAGATGGCAGGAGAAAATTCGCATCACATCATTGAAGGAACGTTCAAAGCCTTCGGGCGGATTTTGCGTCAAGCAGCAGCAATCGATCCGGATACCGCCGACGAAATTCCTTCTACGAAGGGAGTTCTTTGATGATCGCCATCGTAGATTACGGCGTGGGCAATCTGTTTTCCCTGAAAAGTTCCTTCGTTTCCGTGGGGGCTGATGTGGCGGTGACCAACGACGCAGATCTGCTCCGTAAGGCAGACCGCATCGTTCTTCCGGGAGTAGGTGCTTTCGGGGACGCGGCGAAAAAACTGCGGGAATCGGGATTGTTTCAAACCATCATCGACGAAGCGAACACCGGAAAACCGCTGTTAGGAATTTGCCTCGGAATGCAGATGCTTTTGGAAAAAAGTTATGAATACGGGGAACACGAAGGGTTAGCCTTGATTCCCGGCGCGATCCGTCCCATCGGAGAAACCATAGACGGGAATCTGAAAATCCCTCATATCGGCTGGAATGCCCTGCATTTCCCCCAAGAAAAACACCCCCTGTTCCAAAACGTCAAAGAGGGGGACCATGTCTATTTCGTCCATTCCTTTCACGGAACGGATTGTGAAGCACATACCGCGGCAACCACCGAATACGGCGGAATTCTGACGGCGGCGGTGGCAAAGGATAACGTGATGGGGTGTCAATTCCACCCGGAAAAGAGCGGAAACGTGGGGTTGACCATCTTGAAAACCTTCTGCGAGCTATAAGGAGATTCTTATGAAGCCGAAAAAAGACAAGCGCTTTCTTGTAAAAAAGGAAAACAGTGGAACCTTCATTTTTGTTGACAAAAAAACCGGCGTAAATTACCTTTACGTACAAACCGGTTATTCCGGCGGACTGACCGTAATGGTCGATGCTCACGGAAATCCCATCATTACCCCAGTAGTCGAAGAAGAATAAGGAGTTTTCTATGTTTTTATTCCCTGCCATTGATCTGTACCAGGGCAAGGCGGTGCGCCTGTTACGGGGGGATTACGATCAAATGACGGTTTACAGCAACGATCCCCCGGAAATCGCAAAAAAATTCAAAGAAGCCGGTGCAACGCATCTTCACTTGGTAGACTTGGAAGGAGCAAAAACCGGAGAGACACCGAATCTGGAAACCATAAAATCCATCATCGCCCAAACCGATCTGTTCACTGAAGTGGGGGGCGGGATTCGTAATATGGAAATCATCGACCGCTACCTTTCCGCCGGAGTTGACCGGGTGATTTTGGGAACTGCGGCAGTAACGGAAAGTGGATTCGTCGAACAAGCCGTCGCCAAATACGGAGACAAAATCGCCGTAGGCGTTGACATCAAAGACGGCTGCGTTGCCATTAAAGGTTGGACCGAATCTTCGGGCATCGACGCCTTTGCGTTCTGCGAAAAAATGCAAAAGATCGGTGTTTCTACCTTAATTTGCACCGATATTTCCAAGGACGGCATGATGCAAGGCACCAATCGGGAATTATATCAGGAGCTTTCCAAAAAATTCTCTATAAATATCGTGGCGTCGGGAGGCGTTTCCACCTTGGACGACGTAAAAGCCTTGGCGGAAATGAACCTGCATGGTGCCATCATCGGAAAAGCCTATTATACCGGGGCGATTGATTTGAAGGAGGCGATCTCCTTACTATGATAACCAAACGAATTATCCCCTGCCTGGACGTGAAGGACGGCAGAGTGGTCAAAGGAGTGAACTTCCTCGGTCTTGCGGACGTCTCATCTCCCGTATCGCTGGCAAAATATTACAGCGACTGCGGAGCTGACGAGTTGGTTTTTTACGACATCACCGCTTCGGCGGAAGGCAGGGCGTTGTTTACCGACATTCTGTGCCAAGTGGCAAGCACCATCTTCATTCCCTTGACCGTAGGGGGCGGAATCAATACGCTGGAAGACTTTGACCGGGTACTGAAATGCGGTGCGGACAAAGTCAGCGTTAATTCCGGAGCGATCCGTAATCCGTCCCTCATCGGCGAAGCGGCAAAACGGTACGGAGATCAATGCGTAGTCTTATCTGCCGACGTAAAGCGGGTAGACGGCGAGTTCCGGGTCTTTGCTAAAGGCGGCAGAGAGAACACCGGAATGGAAGCCATTGAATGGATCAAGCGGGGTGTGGACGCCGGAGCCGGGGAAGTGGTCGTCAACTCCATCGACACCGACGGCGTGAAAAACGGCTTTGACATCGAGCTGTTGGAGGCGGTTTCCAACGCAGTCAACGTGCCCATCATCGCATCGGGGGGAGCCGGAGGAATCGACCATTTTACCCAGTTGTTCCGTGCCATTCCCACCATCGACGCCGGGCTTGCAGCTTCCATTTTCCACTTCGGGGAGGTCGCCATTCCCGATCTGAAAGAAGAATTACACAAACAGGGAATTCCTGTAAGGAGATAAGTTATGATCGATATCAGCCAACTGAAATTTGACGAAAAAGGTTTGATCCCCGCCATCGTGGTGGACGCAAAAACCAAAGACGTTCTGACTTTGGCGTATATGAACAAGGAAAGCCTTGAAATCAGCATCAAAGAAGAAAAGACCTGTTTTTGGTCCCGTTCCCGCAACGAACTTTGGAGAAAGGGCGAAACGTCGGGGAATTATCAGCATATCGTTTCCATTACCGCCGATTGCGATAACGACGCTTTGACCGTGTTGGTGGAAAAGGACGGTCCTGCCTGCCATTTGGGAGAAGAATCCTGCTTCCACAACCCGGTTTTCGAGAGCGACGAGAGGCACCCCTTCTCTCTCCAATCCCTGATGACCTTGATCGAGGGAAGAAAAACCGAGAAAAAAGAAGGGTCTTATACCACCTATCTTTTTGAAAAAGGCATCGACAAGATCCTGAAAAAGGTCGGGGAAGAATGTACCGAAGTCATCATCGCCGGCAAGGCAAACGATAAAAAAGAAACCATCTACGAAGTCGCAGACCTGACCTACCACGTGATGGTCATGATGATCGAAATGGGCATTTCCCTGGAAGATATTCACGACGAACTTGCTTCCCGCCACGTCATCGACAAAAAAGTCAAGCAGGAAAAAATGACAAAGTAAGATGAAACCGGAAGGGGTACTTTTCTCCCTTTTTATGGGAAAAGGAAGAAAAGCAAAACCAGCTTGGATCCTTAAGAGACTGAATACGTTCTTTCACAGTCCCGATAACGTTGCAAAAATGCTCCCCCGCTGTTCGGGGGAGCATTTTTATGTCTATGGGCTGCAAAAAGTTATTCCTGCCGTTTTTGCGTATGAATTCGATCTTACATAAATTACGGAGAAGCCGTGTATATCATCAATTCCGCAGGGATCGTATATCATTGCAAAAGCTTTGATACAACCCTAATGATGTGATGAGATACCTGGACGGCTAGACCTCCCTTGATGATATACGCATTCGGTGATGACATCCCATTGCGGCTTTCCAATGGATAAAAAAATCGACAGGTTTCAACCTGTCGATTTTTGTCGATGGACTACAAAAAAGATATTATCGGCATTTTTGCAAATGAATTCGAACTCTCACCTAACCGTTAGTTTTTAGTGATATTCCGTCTTCGACGGAGTGATATATTTTGCTACACAAAATGTGATATTGAAACCTACGGTTTCAGTGATATTATATTCGCCCCTAACGCCCGCAGGCATATCACTTGCGAAGCAAATATCACGCACCGAAGGTGCATATAACTCGCCGTAAGGCGAATATAACTGAAAACGACAAGTTTCTGTCGAAACTTGTCGTTTTCTGGTACAGGCGAAAGGACTTGAACCTTCACGTCGGGGACACCAGATCCTAAATCTGGCGCGTCTGCCAATTCCGCCACGCCTGCGCGTTTGTTATTGTATCACAAATTTGCGTATTTGTCAACATAACAATCAATTGTAAACACCATTAATAACCCAAAGGTCAGCTTTTTCAACTGACCTTTGGGCTATAATAGTTACTGTGCAAGAGC
>JAZNDV010000129.1:0-1589 GCA_045588285.1 Eubacteriales bacterium | reverse complement strand
GGAGTCCGGAATCGGCTATCTTTATATCAACGAATTTGACGTTTCAACCGTTTCTGAATTTTCCGCGGCGGTTGAAAACCTGCGCAATATCGGTGCAAAAGGCTTTATTTTGGATGTTCGCTTCAATGTCGGTGGTGATTTTTCCGGGATGCTGGAGGTTCTTGATCTGATTATGCCCTCCGGTTTGATGTGCTCGGTCCGCCAACTGTCCGATGATGAGGCGTATTACGTTTCCGGCGAGGGGCACATCTCCGAGAAGATCGTTGTATTGCAGAATTTTGCTACCTCTGATGTTGCGGAAGTCTTTTCCGCTGCTTTTCAGGATACCCAGACTGCCACGATTGTGGGCGACGTTTCCCGCGGAAAGGGCGTCGGTCAGCGGGATATTCCCCTTTCGGACGGTACCGCCATTCATATTTCCACCTATGAATATATTACCCCCAACGGGAAACAATTTAATAAAAACGGAATTGTGCCCGATGTTTTGAGTTCTCTTTCGGATGAGAAAATCAACTCTTTCTTCTCTTTGGCAGATGCCGAAGACGATCAGCTTCAGGCTGCACTCCGTGCAATGCGGTCTCAGCTCGGAACTTCTTAACGTATATTTTTCGATTCGGTGCTCTTCGGTGACTGCCGGATCGATTCTCTTTTTTATCTTGGAGGCGTATCCCTTTGAAAAAATACTTGTCCCATATTTTAACCGCTGTCTTTGCTGCGATTTTTTCCTGCATCCTTACGTGTTACGTGTTTTTCCTCGTTTCTTCCGGGAACTATACATTGCAGGATAAATTGAACGATATTCAGAGTATCATCAACAATTCCGCCGTTTTTGAGTTTTCGGCAGAGGATGCGGAATGGAATGCCGTTGCCGCTTATCTGCAAGGTTTGGATGACGATTACGTTTATTACTGGACGAAAGAGGAATACGAGGATTATTATTCCTCCACCCAGGGGAATTTCGTCGGAATGGGGGTTGTCCTTCGTTCCGAGCCCGTAATCACCGACGGCCTGTTCGTTTATCAGGTCTACGGAAATTCTCCTGCGGAAAAGGCGGGGCTCAAGCCCGGAGACCGGATCACCGCCGTTGACGGTGTCTCCATTCTTGGAGAAGAGTATGAGAAGGTCTACGATTCCTTGGCGGGGCTTCCCGGTCACGTCGTGACGCTTACGGTGCGTAGTGGGGATTCCGATCGGACGGTGAAGGTGGAATACGCCGCATTTATCCAATCCTATGTCTCCCATCGGAAGATCGGCGAGATCGGTTTTGTGCGGATTCTGTCCTTTACGGAGCCTGCTGTTGCCGAGTTTTCCTCTGCCATATCGGATCTTTTGTCTCAAGGAATCAAGGGCTTGATCATTGACGTTCGCAACAATCCCGGCGGAAGTCTGGCTGCGGTGGAATCTATGCTGGAGCTGTTTGTTCCCAAGGGGGAGGAGTTGGTGGTTCTTAAGTTTAAGAACTCCGAAACCATTGATTATTCCAGGGTCGACCCCGTTGTGACGGATATTCCCATCACGGTGTTGATCAACGGCTCTTCTATGAGTGCAAGTGAGCTGATGGCTTCTGCGCTGCGAGATGTCTGTAGTGC
>JAZNDV010000128.1:0-6225 GCA_045588285.1 Eubacteriales bacterium | reverse complement strand
GTCAATGATGACGGGGTAAAGACGTTCTTTTGCGGAAAGCCATTCGGGGCTCACGCAGACCGAAAGGACGGTCATACCTTCCTCTTCGGCCAGCTCGTAGTGCGCGTCTTCGCTGATGATTCCGGCAGAGTCAATTATGGTGATGGGCGGAATGAAGAGGGTGGGGGTGTCGCTCATGGCGTTATTAGCATAGAGCTTAATCAATTTTTTGTCTTCCGTAAGAACTGCCTTCAGACCGTCCAGCTTCAGCTCAAAGCGGAAGGTAGGATCTTTGGGACATTTCGCAAGGACGATGTTTTCCTTGACTCCCAACTCCGAAATCCCGTATTCCAGATTGGTCTGGGTATCTTCTTTTTCGTATTTCAGATGGGGGAACCGGGGCAGATCCGTGGGCTGCTTTTTCTCGGGATGGGAGATCACAGCCTCGGGATTCTTCCGCTTGGAAGCCTTGGGCAGATAGCGCCAGGATACCGATGTTCCGTCCTTCTCCACGGTGACAAATTTTGCTTTCCCTTCTTTCTTGGGGAAGCGAGCCTTAAAGCGGCCGGCATCCGCCTCGTAGCAATCTTCTTTTTCGCAGAATCGGTCTGCTAAATCCTTAAATTCGCCGGATTCGGGATCCTTGAAATGGATGGGCTTGTCGTAAACCGCAGCCATATAATGACCGTTCTTCAAGCGAAAGTGTTTCGCATTTTCACTTCTCTTGGAGACATCTTCAAAAAGAATCTCGGATTCCCGGGCGGATTCCGCAGAATTCAATTCCAGATCTTCTTCAACAAGAAGCGCTTCTTTCATTTCGTGCATATAGTATACCTTTCTTTTAATATTCATATTGTACTTCCAAAATTTGAGGAAGTGTATAGTTATCCCCGGTAGAGACCGTAACAAAGCTACCGTCTTTTGCTCTGGGCTTTAAGATCAATCCCTCAGTGGGGATCAGACATTTCTCTGATGTATCGGTAACAAGTTTTGTTATATCCACGGTAAGGTAGTTCCCTTTGGGGATTGCCGATACGGTTACTGCAGTCTGCCCAATTTTGTTTTCCCAATTGGAACCAAAACTGCAAAATCGGGTCGTGGGTGCAGATACTTCGATTTCACCATCAGCATTGTTCCACCTCGGAAGATGCAAAAGCACTTTTTGTACGGCCGCAGAGTACAGTTCCGGAATTTTCGTTAGATCCAATCTGGAATACAGCCACTGTTCCCCCATCCATTCCGTTTTCCCCAAAAAGGAAATTCCGCCGTAAGCGTTGTTTTCCTTTGGATGCCGACTTTCTACAGTAGTATCCTGAAACAGTTTTGGTTCATATAAGCTCAATTCAAAGCTTACGGAATTCTCTTGCATCGCCCGAATAATGATTTCATAATTTCGATCGTTTCTTTTTTTGTATTCAACCGTTGCCGGAAAGTATTCTTTGTTTTCATTTACAGAAAACAGAGGCGTTGCGGTAAAAAAGGGAAAGAACTCTTCCTGCATAATCCCAAAACTTTTGGAGCAATGACGGATCTTCAAAAATTTTCGGTCGATACTCAAGTTCATCTTTGCAATAGGAGAATCACAATACACAAACACTCCATTAAAAGATGGAGAAATCTCCCAATCTCCGGAGCAAACAATCCCATTTCTCAAAGACACATTTTCAGACGGAAGACTAATACAAATTCCGCCGTGGCAATTCGTCATAATGAGATTTCCGTGATGGACAAAACCGTTCGCATTACTTCCAAAAAAACGGATCAAATCTCCATCCTCAATGAACTCCCGGCGCACGAGCCGCTTTGTTGCATCATTGTATACTGGAATGCTAAAACAGTATGCCGTCATAGTACGGCCTTCGTCAGACAAGACACAATATCGATTCGAGTTATTTGTGTCAATTCTTGGTGCCCGAGTTCTCAAATCGCAAATTTCTTTTAATGCCGTTACCATAAATTCACCTCACATTAAATACGTGTTATATACAGAGTTATCTCTGTAATTTTTATCAATAAATTAGAGTATTACGTTAATATGTTCAAACAAAAAACGATTGTAAGCATTGTCCCTACATACGTTACCGAATAGACGGATGTATTGGCGTACTGTCTGCCACAACGAGCTAAAATTCCGAACGCCGGTGTGCTGGTCATAACTCCACATGCCGTATTCAGTGCCGTATACTTATCCACTTTCATTCCATAACGAAGAAACAAATAGGAAAAGCAAATCGGAAAGCCGGTCAAAAGAATTCCGTATACAAATACGTGCGGTTGAAATTCCATCATTATCGTCATTCCGGCAGGGATACCCGTTCCGATAAAAAACAACAGGAGACCGAAAATCCGGAAGAAGTGAATGCTACTTTGGGAGATTTGCAGATCATGCTTCTTTGTTTTCAGAATATATCCGAACAGAATTCCGATCAAAAGGATTCCACCAGTATTTCCCAGCGAAATGTCGGCATCAAACAGCGGCATAGATCCCAGCATAATCCCCAATAAAATAATAGTGGAAAACAACGCCAGATCGCGTGTGGTAAATGACACATCGGACCTTGCTGTTTCGCCTTCACTTGGAGATTCTTTTTGTTCTTTTACAAAGGATTGAGCAAAAAGTACAATCCCGGAAATTCCTACAAGGTAGGTACAACCATAACCGGCAGCTGCCTGTTCTGCCAAGACCGTAGATGATTCGCATATAGCCGTCAAGCCGGGCGTAGAAGTCATTGCCCCGCAAAAAACACCGTATAGGAGTCCTTTTCCAACATTCCCGTCTGCATAAAAGATTAGATGCATTAGAAACAGATTCAAAAGAGCAACAAATCCTCCGAAGAAGAAATAGGGATACATTTTTCTTCGCCTGGGTACTGCTAATTCATATCCGGCAGAAATCCCTACCGATGAAATAAACAGAGATGTCCCGAAAGACGAAAGAAACCGCAAAACTCCTTGAAAAGTTTCATCCATTCGAAATATGATGACTCCCCCAATAGAAATCCGAGGATAAAAATGAAAAAAAACACCGATCAGAACTGATAAAATTAAAACTGAAGATAAGTCAAAAGAAATTCCTCGGATTTTAATCTTTCCGATCGCGAATCCGAAAGCAATAATGAAAAACAGAATCCACAAAGGAGAAAACCACTGTCCCAGCCACGAAACAATAGAGTCCATAATTAGGATTCTTTACGTTGATGCAGCGGCCGGATTTCTTTGAACATCATCGTTACCTTATCAATCTGTTTATCAATATGATAGTGACCGCAGAACCATTGTTTGTATCGAATTTTCTGTTCCAATTCTCCAAGCCAATACTCGGTTGTACGGTCAATGTCAGGTTCAAAGATCTTTCGCTTAAACGATCGAAAGATTTTGGGGGATCGTTTATTCTGTTTCCTTTTCTCATTCCGACGGGTAGTGACAAACATCTCAACGGGAAGATACTGGAAGGGGCAAGTGTGGGAGAGAACTCCATATACGTTATTTTTATGTTCTGCCAGCTTTTCCTCAGCATAATGCATCAGAGCAGGCGTGGGCATTTCGTCTCCCCAGTAGGGTAATCCTTTTTCAAGGCAGAGGTTCTTGTCTACGCTGTGGGCACCGCCCATAACAAAGTATTTTTTTCCTTCAAAATTATAGATCTCTCCGTCGATAGCAAAGAGAATATTGGGATATTTCGGCTCATAATAAACCTTCCCTCCACAAAAACTACGTTTTCCGTAAGTTTCCATGTTTGCAGGGCGCTTTTCTTTATTCCCGTGGATACAAAACAGGGTAATATTCATATTAGACGCGCGTTCTTTTAGTTTTTGATCTCTTTTGTCTTCAAAATAGTTGAAGCCGGCATCTCCGAGCACAATAAGTACATCTTTTTTTCGGGTATTCATCTCTCTGCAAAACTGTTCTACAGAATTGAAATTCCGATGTTTGTCTCCCGTAATATAGAAACGGGGCGGGGTTCCGTCATCATAGAAGGGGCTGACTTCTGCTTGCTGCGTCTTCTTGATCACCTCAAAGAACAACACCAGAAGTTCTCCACACAAGGCTCCGTATAAACCAGAAATAAAAACTGGGAAAAGTTCAAAATTCCTCATAACGATGCAATTCAATACTCCAGAAATCACAAACCCGATCATACCGAACAACCACATTGGTTTTGCGGCGTTCTTTTCCGGGGAATCCTGCAAAAGCGAATACATCCAAGGGAAAAGCCAGAGAGCGACAATCGTGGTAAAAAGAGAAAGTAAAATTTCCATAAGTAATACTCCTTTATGTAAGTAATTCGTTTGGTAAATTGTTTTTTTAAATTTGCTCAAGAGCAGGGGAAGATACACCATCCATTAAGAGTACAGAGGAGATCATATCAAAAAAATTCAGCGTTATTCTTTCTTTACAGCCGAGGACAAAACTTTATTGATTGCATCAAATCCGCCGTTTGCAGCAAGGGCAACAATCATCCCGTAGAACAAAACCAGAACCGCATTCGATACCGTAAGTTGCCCGGTAAAGAAATAGGCCGGGTAAAGAATAATCAATGAAATTACATAACTCCAAATCTGTGTGGGAATTTTTGGATCAGCAAAAGATTTTTGGTAAGCTGTGTAATCAGCAGGACCATCATTCATGACCCTGCAAAGGTTGCAAGCATGGACCACTCAACAAATTCCATAAATACTACACCTCCTTTTTTCTGTCCCGGTCAACGAAATATAACCAATACTGGACTTCAACTTTCGCCAGCAGGAAGGACCTTCTCCGTTGGATTCTCCAACAATCATTTCTTCAACCAGTTTTGCGGCATTCAGATAGAACTTATTGATGAGAAAACAACTGGAAAGCTCGTCCGTATCCAGGACTAAACGGTCTGAGCTGTATTCCATTCCATACCAATTGTGTTCTTTTCCCCAACAGGGAGTGGAACTACCGTCGTAACAAACCTCATCCGAAAAATAGATACCAGATCTCCCGGACGTACAGAATCTTCAAGAAACATATATCATCTCAGTTCTCCGGGAACTTAAAAGCAACGTTTAATTGAGCTGTAAAAGTGCCATAGTTTATCTTTTCTTCAAGCAAAAACAAGACCGATTACGAAAGAGATGATTCCTCCGCATAACGCAGAGATCACCGCAGTCGCAATCTGTTGCAATCGGTTTCTGGGTTGGTTTTCCATATCTTCGATTTTTCGTTCATGTCTTGCCAGATGCTCATTCGTGTGTTTTAGTTCCGTAGCGAGCGTAACGAGCGTTTCATTCATTGCCCGGATTTCCGATTGTACCTGCCGAAGATCCGTTATATCTTTTGTTAAAGATTTCAATGTCTGCTCGTGCCGCTCCAGAATAATGTAAACATCTTCCATTTGGGACTCCTTTCTGTTTACTGCAGCTGCAATTGCATTATAAAACATAACGTGGTCAAAAACCGTACTAATTAAAATGACATAGTAATTAGAAGGAGCCGCTTTTATACGGCTCCTTGATATTGTTTTAATTCCCGGCCAGTTTTGCTTTTCTCTGAAAGAATCTGCAAGACTTACTTGGTGCGTTTTCAAAACGCCCGATAAAACTTTCGGTGCTTTCAATAAAATTATGGTGCTTCAGTATTTCAGCAAGTTCTTTTATTTCATAAAAAACGATTTCATATTGCCCTGTCTGGTACTCGTATTCTATTTCGTAATCCATTATGTCTAGATATTTGTTTTCGTCGAGCATAACGAAAACACCGTCGCAAATTACAAATGTAGTCCGAACGGTTGTCAGACTCCCCTGAAAATCGATTCCCATTCCATCAAAAAAAGAAGTGTCATAACGTCCTGCAGCGTTTTTAGAAGTCTCGATACTGCATCCGTCTGGTTGATGATCCTTTACAGTTGCAACGAACCTACTGCTTTTTTCTCTGATTCGGCAGGTAATTCCCTGCCGATTCAACTCAAAATCATTGGTATCATAATAGTAATTCGTTTGATGCTCGCGCAAATACGGCAACGGCTCCAGCAGCGCTAGCAACCGCCCGTACTCATCTTCCGTCAAAAGACACTTAAGTTCGTGTTCCGTTGACATTACCTCGTATACGTTTTCTCTTTCCGCCTGCAAGTCGTTCACCTTCTTTCACTATATCAATTTTGGCGGGAATCTGGTATCTAGGCAACCGCTCACGGCAAAGCTGTAAAACTTCATCCGTAGAAGAAAAATCGCCACAGATTTCCAGACCAATTTCATGCGTGCCGTTTTTTTCGTATCCGTA
>JAZNDV010000127.1:0-11090 GCA_045588285.1 Eubacteriales bacterium | reverse complement strand
CTCGTCCTCGTTCTTGCTCTTATCGTTAATGAGATCGGAACCCTTTTTGAGACTATGAAAGCGGTGTTCGGATTGTGAATCTTTACTGGGTGATCGGTGTTGCCTTCACCGGAATCATCGGATTTCAGTTTTTGCGGCGCTATGTTCCGGAATTTGCGTCCTTATTGCCGCTCACTGCAGTGGTAATATTGCTGATAACTCTACTTCCTTCCTTGGAAACGATTGTCTCTGCACTTCGGGATCTTGGGCAAAAATCGGGAATCGGAGATGATTCCGTGGGATTGGTTCTCCGTGGGGTTGGAATCGGCGTTATTACGAAAATTGCATCAAGTGTTTGTCACGATTGCGGACAGCGCGCTTTGGGGGAGACGGTGGATTATGGGGGACAAATTGCCATCGTATCGCTTGCTGTTCCGCTGATTTTAGATCTGGCACAACGGATTTTGGAAACGGAGTTTTAAGGATCATGATGAAAAAGACGTTTATCTTCTGTTTGTCGTTTTTTTTCTTTACCTCGGTCTTTTCTTTGTCTTTCTCGTCCCAGCAAGTCAACGATATTTTGGACAAGACTGAAGATTCAACCGGGTATGGATCCTTTTTGGAAATGATTCCCCCAGAAAGTTTGGAACTGTTTGAAGAATACGGAATTGATCTGTCTTCTGATGCTCCGGCCCCCGGATTGTCCCATGTTCTTTCGATGGTTTTTTCCCTTTTTGTTTCGGTTTTATCGGAACACTTCCCGTTGCTCACCACCGGAATCGGAATCCTATTACTTTTTAAGTTGCTGTCTTCCCTTTGCCGCGGGAACAGCCGCCTGTTGGAATCCTTGGGGTATCTGACCGTAATTTCTTCTGGCGTTTATTCCTTTTCGGTAATCGAACGCTTGTTGGCTTCTCTCACGGAAATTACCGAACAGACGGCGTCTTTTCTTACTGCCGCTTTGCCGGTGATCAGTGCCGCTCAGGTTTGGTCCGGGTCTCAATCCGGAGCATCGGTAATCTCTGCTACGTTACCGATTATTTTAACAATTCTTTCTTCGGCCGTTTCCGCTTTATATTACCCTTTGTGTTGGTTTTGTTATGCTGCTTCCCTCAGCGGTTTTTTTCGAGACCGAATCTCTTTAAGACCGTTGATCTCTTCTGTGAAAAAATTCTGTACCCGCGGAGTCGAAGTTTTATCCGGACTTTCCGTCGGTGTCTTCTGCGTACAGCGGGCGGCGGTGGTTTCTGCAAATACGGTGGCGCGCAAGGGGGCGCGATTTGCCTTGTTACAGGTGTTGCCTCTTTCCGGAGGAGCTTTGACTGAAGGAATTGAGACGGTTTATGCCTGCGGGAGAAGTCTCTGCGGAAAGGTCGGAGTTCTTTGTGTCCTCGTTGTGGCTGTTCTCTTTGCAACCCCTTGTATTCTCGGACTTTTTTTTGTATTTCTCTATTCCTTCTTATCTTCGTCTGGGGCGTTGTTTGGAGTTCCTTTGCTGGAGGATTTTTACGCAGATATTAAAGATACCTTTGCCATGATGACTTCCTTTACCGTCTGTTCTCTCGTAGTTGTTTCATCGGCGTTACTGCTCTTGACGGGAGGCTGATGATGTTAGTTTCGTTGCTGTTATCGTGTCTGTTCTTCGGTTTGATCTCGATGATCCTACCTTCAGACAAAAAGACGGAATGGATTTATGTTTTGTTGATTTCTGTTTTGATTTTTTCGGTCGGTTCCCACTTGTCTGAAATAAAATTTTCGCTCCCGGAACCGAAAGAATATTACCCCGAAGACGTTTCCGCTCTTCCTGAATCCGCTGCGTTGGAAGCTGCCGTTTCGCTGCAGGTATATTCTTTGACCGGTCAACATCCTTTATCGGTGGAAAGTGATCTGCAGCGCCGGGAAGAGAATTACGAGTTGACCCGGATTTTGGTGGTGATCCGATCCGGAAACGAAAAGGAGGTGCAAGATGCTCTTCGAAAAACTTTTTCATTCCAGGGAATCACGGTCGTATCCCAAAAAGATAATAGATCCGGTGAAGTTTTCCACCTTCTTCCGGAAGAACAAAGGAATGATTCTGATTAGTGTTCTTTCCTTGATCCTGCTGTTTTATTTTTTTGGAAGAGACGGGAATAAGTTGGAGAATTCAGCGAATTCCACGGACTTTTATTCTTACGCGGAATTGCTTCGCAAGAATCTGGAATCCACTTTGTCCGGAATGGCCGGTGTGGGGAAATGTTCTGTTATGATCACCTTCTCCGATGCAGGGGAGACGGTATACGCCTGCGATGAGGATCTGTCTTCTTCCGAAGGGAAAACAGATTCTGACCGAAAATACGTTTTAATATCTTCCCGCTCGGAAGGTTTGGTTCTGAAAGTGTATTCCCCTTCGGTCTTAGGGGTCGCCGTGATTTGTGAAGGAGGTGAAAGTACCCGTGTAAAAAACGACGTGACCGAAATTTTATCCCGAACCCTCGGAATATCCGCCGATCGAATCGCCGTAAAAAAAATGAATCCATAGGAGTGATCTGATATGAAAAAGAAAACTATCGTTGCTATTGTCGGAATGACGATTTTCGTTTTGGTTGCCGTTGCCGTCAACTGGAAATTTTCCCTGCTCAGTAATTTATTCCCCTCTGCGGAAACGGGATCTCCCGATTCTCCTTCCGTAGAAGCCGGTGCGAATGCGGAGGAGGATTCTTATTTTGACAACGCACGTTATTCCCGCTCCCAATCCCGGGAAGAAGCCCTTGCCTTGCTGAACGAGATCGTCAATGACGAAGCCGTTGACGAGGATACGAAGAAAAACGCCTACGCCCAGGTTGTTGCCTACGCAAAGATTACGGAAGGGGAAGCCTCGTTGGAAAACGTTTTGAAAGCAAAAGGGTTTGAGGAATGTATCGTTTTTCTTACTTCCGACACCGCCACCGTCGTCGTTGCCGCGGAATCCCTGAGCGATCAACAGTCGGCACAGATTTTCGATGCCGTTCTTTCTCAGACCGGATTTGAAAGCGGATCGGTAAAAATCGTGACTTATCCGTGAGAAAACGATGAATTTTTATACAAAATTCAGAAAAAATTCCATTTTACCTCTATACAAAAGTACAAATTTGTGCTATAATAAATAATAAACTAAGAATTAATCACCTATGGAGGTCTTATCATGGAGGAAATCAAAAACGGTTCTATCCGCATTTCCGACGAAGTCGTAGCCGATATTGCCATTAAGGCAGCTCAGGACGTGGAAGGGGTTGCAGGCGTTCCTCAGCGCGTTTTTGAAAATGCCAAGAGTATCATATCTTCCCGCGTGACCTTTGTGAAAGGCGTTACGTTGGCTCCCACGGAAAACGGTCTGGAATTGACGATTCAAATTTCCGTTCTCTTCGGAACGAAGGTTCAGGATGTTTGTGTCGCCGTGCAGCGTGAGGTCGCAGATGCTGTTGCGGATATGACCGGAATTACGGTCAGCGCGGTCAACGTTTCCGTCGTCAGCGTTGCTCTTCCCAAAACTACCGTGAAAAAGTCTTCGAAATAATCGAGAGGCGTCTGTACTATGTTGAAACGTTCCGAAGCACGGAATAACGTATTTCTTCTTTTGTTTGAGTGCGTTTTTCAAACTGAGCCTGACCGGGAAGAAGTTCTCCGCCTTGCGGAAGAAAATCACGAGATTGCTCTTGATGAATTCGTCTTATCCGTATTCCACGGAGTTCTTGATCACAGGGAAGAGATTGACCGTTTGATTTCCATTCATTGCAGTAAGCGCACGGTGGACCGCCTTTCAAAAATGCTTCTTACCGCCCTTCGCATTGCATTCTATGAACTGGATCATACCGATACGCCCCCGGCGATCGTCATCAACGAAGCGGTCAATCTGATCAAAATTTACGATTCCCCCGAATCCGCCTCTTACGGAAATGGGGTGTTGGCATCCTATGTCCGCGAAAAGTGAATATCTCGGCGTTGATACCAGTAATTATACGACCTCCGTTGCCCTTCATGTTTCCGGCGGAATGGAGAGCCGCAGAAGGCTCCTTCCGGTTCGGGAGGGGGAACGGGGGCTTCGTCAGAGTGACGCCGTTTTTCTGCATGTAAAACAGTTTCCGGAATTGTTTGAAACCCTTCCGTCTCCCTTGTCGTTGGCTGCGGTGGGGGTTTCTTCCCGCCCTCGCAACGCGGACGATTCCTATATGCCCTGTTTTCTCTCCGGGGTATCTTACGCCCGGTCCTTAGCCCACTCCTACGGTTGTCCCTTGTATGAGTTTTCACACCAGCAAGGGCATATTGCCGCCGGGCTGTGGTCGATCCATCGGGAAGATCTGCTGCACACCCCCTTTCTCGCCTTTCACGTGTCCGGGGGTACGACGGAACTGCTTCTCGTGAACCGTATTCACAATATTCAAGTGGTAGCCCGCACCCTGGATCTCCACGCCGGTCAGTTGATCGACTGCATCGGAGTCTTGCTGGGGTATTCTTTCCCCTGCGGGGCTGCTATGGATCCGGACGTCTTGCGCGCCGAAAAACCGGTGAAGCACCGCGTTCGTCTCAAGGACGGCTGCTGCTCGCTTTCCGGATACGAAAATAAAGCACAAAAAATGATAGCCGACGGATATTCAAAGGAAGAGGTCGCCTTTTTTGCCGTCGATTCCGTTTCTGCGGAGTTGGAAGCAATGATCGACAACGCTTTATTGCAATATCCCGATCTGCCTCTCCTGATGATCGGCGGGGTATGCTCCAATTCTTTGATCCGCCGCCGGTTGTCTGCCCGTTACGGCGCTCTGTTTGCCGCAGACGGCTTTTCTTGCGACAATGCCGCCGGGATTGCTTATTTAACGAAACTTCGTCATGAAGGAGTGATTTGATGAACCCCCCTATGGCTCTTTCCGTGGCGCAGTTAAATCTTTACGTCAAATCTCTCTTGGAAAGTGATCGGAACCTGAAATCGGTTTGGATCCGAGGCGAACTTTCCAATTTTGTCCGGAATTCCAAAAGCGGACATTGCTACTTTTCCGTTAAAGACCGGGACGCATCGGTCAAAGCCGTCATGTTCAAATGGCAGGCGTCGAATTTGACCTTTGCCCCGAAAGACGGAATGCAGGTTCTTCTGCGGGGAAAAGTTTCCCTGTATGAACGGGACGGTCAATACCAGTTTTATACGGAAGAAATGCTCCCGGACGGTTTGGGGAGCCTTTACCTTGAATTTTTGCGTGTTAAGGCAAAATTGGAAGAGGAAGGTCTTTTTGACCGAAAAAAACCTCTCCCTGCCTATCCCCGCTCCATCGGCATCTGTACTTCCGTGACCGGAGCTGCGGTTCGTGATATTCTCAGCGTTTGTGCCCGTTTAGCCCCTGCAATCAACCTCTGTATTTACCCTTGCCTGATGCAGGGAAGTGAATCGCCCCGATCCGTGGCGGAGGGGTTGCGGTATTTTCGTAACCGCCCGGAGACCGACTTGGTCATCATTGCCCGGGGCGGCGGTTCCTACGAAGATCTTTCGGTCTTCAACGACGAATCCCTCGCTCGTTTGGTCGCGGATTATCCCTTGCCCGTCGTCAGTGCCATCGGTCACGAGACCGATTTTACCATTCTCGATTTCGTTTCCGATTTCCGCGCGGCAACGCCTTCCGTTGCGGCAGAAGTGGCGGTGGGGCAAGCTCCTGCCCTTTCGGAACGTCTCTACCGGGCGAAACGGTCCCTTCTTACCCTCGCTTCCGGTCGATTGCGGTTGGAGGAACAGCGTTTCCGGAATCTTTCTTCCCAAATCGACCCCTCCCATACGTTGCAAAGTCACGCCCAACGGTTGGATCATTTGGATTTCCGTCTTAAATCCGCCGGTCAGCGGCAAATTCAGCATATTTCTTCGGATTTTTCGTCTCTCACCGCACGGTTGACGGCGTTAAATCCCCTTTCCGTTTTATCCCGTGGTTACGCCCTTGCAGAATCGGGGAATAGTCCCGTTCGTTCTTCGGAGCAAGTTTCTGTCGGGGATCAAATTACCTTACATTTTCATGATGGAGTGATCGGCTGTGTCGCAGAATACAAAGAAACCCGCAAACTATGAAGAAATGATTGCTCGGTTGGAGGAGATCGTTACTTGCCTCGAATCGGGAGAACTTCCTTTAGACGAAACTATGCGCGTCTATAAAGAGGCGTTGACACTGTCCGAAAAATGTTCCAAAATCCTGGAAAAATTTCGGGGTGAGATCACTCTTATCCGCAACGGAGAGGAGGTTCCATTGACCGATGACGACCTTCGATGAACAATACGATCGCTACCGCAAGGAGATCGAATCTTCCTTTTCTTACTTTTTACCGGAGCAACCCGGGCATATTCTTGTGGAGTCTATGCGCTACAGTCTGCTTGCCGGCGGAAAACGGATCCGTCCGGTGCTGACTCTTGCGTGGTGTGAACTGTGCGGCGGAACGCTCCGTTCTGCTCTTCCTTCTGCTGCCGGGGTGGAAATGATCCATACTTATTCTTTGATTCACGACGACCTTCCTTGCATGGATAATGACACGCTTCGCCGCGGCAGACCCACGAATCATATGATCTACGGGGAATATGTGGCACTTCTTGCCGGAAGCGGATTATACGATAAAGCGTTAGAAACGGTTCTCGATCACGGGAGAGAATACGGACTTTCGGATTCGGCGGTTTTGCAGTCGTTGAAAATCCTCTGTTCAGCTTCCGGTCTGAAGGGGATCCTTACCGGACAAGTCCTCGATATGAAGAATTCTGGCGTGACCGTAGATCGTTCTTTTTTGGAAAAGGTCAACGATCTAAAAACCGCATCCATGCTTTCTGCCGCCTGCGTTCTCGGTTGTATTGCCGCCGGCGCAGACGATACGGTTTGTGCCGTTGCCGATGCCTACGGCAGGGCGCTGGGGCAGGCGTTTCAGATCCGTGACGACATTCTCGACGTGACAAGCACGCCGGAAACGTTGGGGAAAACTCCCGGCAAAGATTCCAATGAAAATAAAACCACGTTTGTGGATCTCCTCGGTATGGAAGGTGCGCAAAGGGAAGTAGAATTGCTGACCGCAAAGGCACTCTCCCTTCTGGAATCTTTCTCCGATCCTGCCTTCTTACGGGAATTGACTCTTCGGATGTGCGGCCGTGAGACTTGACGTTTATCTGGTTCGTGCCCAGCTTGCCGAATCCCGGGAACGGGCCCAGGAACTGATTTGCTCCGGCGTCGTTCTTCGGAACGGACAACCCTGTAAAAAGAACAGCGCCGACGTTTCCGAATCGGATCAGATTTCCGTTACCGCCTCTCTGAAATACGTGGGAAGAGGCGGTTATAAACTGGAAAAAGCGTTACGGTCCTTTGGAATTTCTCTGAACGGAAAAACCGTTCTCGATATCGGAGCTTCTACCGGCGGTTTTACTGATTGTTCCCTGCAAAACGGTGCGAAAACCGTCTACGCCGTGGACGTGGGGCACGATCAACTCGCTCTCTCCCTTCGGTCCGATCCCCGGGTTCATAATTTAGAAGGAATCCACGTGAAGGATCTGCCTCTTCATTATTCCGGTACGCCCGATTTTATCTGTGTTGATATTTCTTTTCTTTCTTTGGAAAAGGTGCTTCCCCATCTGGTGGAATATTCCAAAAATGCCGACGTCGTCGCCTTGGTCAAACCTCAATTTGAGATCCGTCACAAAAAAAGTGTGATCCGCGACCCGAAAATTCACCGTCAGGTGCTTCGCACCGTTCTTGACAGCGCCGCTTACTTCGGATATACTGTTCAAGGCTTGGATTTCTCTCCGGTCAAGGGAACGGAAGGAAATATTGAATATCTTTTGCATCTTCGTTTCGGCGGAACCAACGCTTCAGTGGATCTTTCGTCTGTCGTAAAATCCGCCCATACATCACTGTAATATCGGGGTGATATTTTGAATCAACAACCGAAAATTTTATTAGTCCCCAATCCGGACCGGGATCAAGGACTGACCGTGACCCGCGTCGTTGCTGACCACTTAAGATCCTTGGGTGCGGAATTGCGGTGTACCGAATCCTTATCCGGAGTTGAAAATCTCTCTTCTTCGGAAGGAGCAAAATGGGCGGATCTTGCCGTCGTTTTCGGCGGTGACGGGACGATCTTGCGTTTTTCCCATCAAGCCGCTCGGTACGACGTCCCCATTCTGGGAATCAACTGCGGAAATCTTGGCTACATGGCGGAACTGAACGGGGAAGACCCTGCCCGGTTGCAGCGGCTGTTTTCCGGGGATTATACCTTGGAAGAACGCATGATGCTCACCGCCCGCGTCCTTCGGGACGGAGTTGAAATTTTTCGGGCAGACTGCCTCAACGATGCGGTGGTTTCTCACGGTCAGCATCCCCGCCTTGTATCCTTTGAATTATCGGAACGCGGACAGGTTTTCGCCTCTTACAATGCCGACGGTATGATCTTTTCCACCCCTACCGGGTCTACTGCTTATTCTCTCTCTGCCGGCGGTCCCATCGTAGACCCGAATTTGAAAGCCATACTCGTCACACCCGTTTGCGCCCATTCCTTGACGGTGCGACCTGCGGTATTTTCTTCCGACGCTGAATTGTCTCTTCGGGTATGCGCTCAGAAAAAAGGAGAGGCTTATCTGACCCTTGACGGGGATCAAAACTACCTTTTGCGTCCCGGTGACGTGATCGAAATATCTGAGTCCCCTCTTGTAACCAAATTGATCCGTTTTTTCCGTAAACCCGTTGGAACGGTACTTTCTGCGAAATTGAATCACAATAAATAGGAGAGATAAAACATATGAAAGTCAAAGAGAAACGCCAGGCACAGATCCTGAAGCTGATTTCTTCCACAGAAGTAGAGACGCAAGAAGAAATCACGCTTTACCTGCAAAATCTCGGCTTCAAAGTCACCCAGGCAACGGTGTCCAGAGACATTAAAGACCTGAATCTGATTAAAACGGCAGGAGTGCAGAAACGTTATAAATATATGGCTTCCGATCAGATTTCTGCAGACGTTCCCGACCGCAAAGATCGGTTCTCCGCTTTGGTCCGGGACGGTGTTATCGACGTACGAACCGCTCAACAGATCGTCGTGATCCGGTGTCATTCCGGTATGGCACAGGCGGTTGCTGCAGTGATCGACGGTGTCGACCACCCCGAAATTATCGGTTCGATTGCCGGTGACGATACCATTTTTCTTGCGGCAGAATCCTTGGAAGCCGCCGTCGCTCTGCAGAATGAATTCCGTCAGCTTATAAAGCAATCCTGAGGTGATGCAGTTTGCTCGAACATCTTCATATTGAAAACCTTGTGGTCATCGAATCTGCCGATTTGGATCTCCGACCCGGTTTTTCGGTTTTGACCGGGGAGACCGGTGCCGGAAAGTCTGTGCTGATCCATTCCCTCAACCTTCTTTTGGGGGAGCGTGTCGGCAAAGATATCGTCCGTTCCGGTTGTTCCAAAGCTACGGTTTCCGGCGTATTCACCGATCTTTCGGAGGAAACGGTAAGTCTTCTCCGGGAACAGGGGTTTGACACGGAGGGGGAGGTTCTTCTTCAGCGGGAACTGACCAATGACGGAAAATCTTCCGTCCGGATCAACGGGAGACCTGCCACGGTTTCTATGTTACGGGATTTTTCCGACCGCCTGGTCCATATTCACGGCCAACACGACAATCGTGCTTTGTTGAACCCAGCCACACATATCCGTTATTTGGATTCTTTTGCCAAAAACGATAGGATCCGCAAGGACTACGAAACCATTTTTTCGGAGTTGAAGCAAGTACTTCGCCGTATTTCTGAAATCAATACTGACGAACAGACCCGAATGCAAAAAATCGATCTTCTGACATATCAGATCAACGAAATCGATTCTGCAGATCTAAAGTCCGGAGAAGAGGAAACCCTGTCCAAACTCCGCACCGTCCTCTCCAATGCGGAAAAAATAGAAGAGTCTCTTGCATCGGCGTATGCTCTTTGTTCCGGAGAAAACAACGCCCGGGAAAAGTTGAAGCAAGCTTGTGGTGACTTGGAAAATGTTGCATCTTTTGATTCCCGTCTTCAGGATCTTTCCCAACGATTGACCTCTCTCTCCGACCAGCTGGACGATCTGTCCGCAGATCTCCGGGATTATTTGGAGGGACAATCTTTTGATCCCTCGGAGCTCAACGAGGTGGAAGAACGTTTGGATTTGATCTACCGCTTGAAGCGGAAGTACGGTTCTTCCATTGAGGAAATTCTTATCTTTCGGGATGATGCCGCCGCAGAATTGGATTCCATCAATACTTCCGCGGAACAGATGAATGAATTGAATCTGAAAAAAGGTCAGCTTTACGAAGCGTTAAAAACCGTTGCCGCCCAATTGACCGAATCCCGGAAAAAAGCAGGAAAGACGTTAGAAAAGATTCTTACGGAACAGCTGGCGTTCCTCGATATGCCGAATACCGGTTTCCGGGTAAAGATCGATCCTGCCGGAACGTTTACGCCAAAGGGTGCAGACGTTGTCGAATTTCTTCTTTCTGCGAATCTTGGGGAAGACCTGAGACCACTTTCCAAAATCGCTTCCGGCGGGGAATTGTCCCGGATTATGTTGAGTATGAAAACTTGTCTTACCTTGGAAGACGATGCTCAAACTTTGATCTTTGACGAGATCGATACCGGCATCAGCGGGAAAGCTGCGGAAAAAGTCGCCATGAAATTAAAGGAGATCTCCCAAGGGAAACAGGTAGTGGTGGTCACCCATCTTGCGCAGATCGCCGCTTACGCCCACGAGCATTTTCTTATCGAAAAATCCGCTTCCGACAACCGTACCTATACTACGGTTTCCCCTCTTGACAGTGCCGGCCGTGTGAGGGAATTGGCACGGATCATCGGCGGAATCTCTCCCACGGACGCTACCCTTGCCGCCGCAGAAGATTTACTGCGTACCGGCTCTCAAACGAAGTAATACATCATCTCTATATACAGACGTCTAAGAAAGGATTTTTTCTCTCATGCAAAATCTGGAAAAGAACTACGATCCCGCGTTGATCGAGGACAAAATCTATAAAATGTGGAACGACAACGGCTGCTTCAAAGCCGAAGTCGATTCCGAAAAGGATCCCTACACCATCGTCATTCCCCCGCCGAATATTACCGGACAGCTGCACATGGGTCACGC
>JAZNDV010000126.1:0-3690 GCA_045588285.1 Eubacteriales bacterium | reverse complement strand
GGGAAGAGACCCGCTGTCGGAGGTCTGATCGGTCGTGCCGCTTTCTCCGGAAGTCGTATCCGTGGGAATATCCGTAGACGGTGCATTGGGAGTGTAGACGTGGGGCGTTGCAGAAGGAGCGTGAGCCGTACACAAACAATTTGCATTATGACCGTAAAGAGAGACCGCCGGAGTTTCCCCTTCCGGCACCATATTGGTATATACCGGCAGAGTAGCGTGGGCGTAAAGAATCGTTTCCTTCGTCAACCGGGGACAGATATACCCGGCGTCCCCGATCTTCACGGAAGCGGGGAAGGATCGGTCGATGTCCACGTAAGTTTTCAGCGTGGCAGAGGGGCACCCTTCGTGGGCGATCTTTCCGGACTCGTCGCAAACGTACAGTTGATGGTGGACGTTACAGGTCTCGGTGGGCTGAGTCCCTTCCTTATAATAGAAGGTTTCCACGCAAGAGCCCTGCTGATCGGTGGAACAGTAAGGTCCGGGCAATTTTCCGCTCTTCCAGCAAACGGCGCAGGAAACGATTCCCGAAGGCTGTTCAAAGGAACTCTTGGTAATATTCTTCTGCTCGTGGACCTTGGTCATGACCTGGTTCCACATTTTGAAGTGATGGGTGTTATTCAATTCGCTGGGCGTGTCATACCCCCACCAGATCCCTGCCAGATAATCGTCGGTATATCCGATAAACCAGCGGTCTTTATAGGAAGATGTGGTTCCGGATTTTCCGGCAGTGGCAATGTTTTTCAAACGGGCGTCCCCGGCAATGGAGTAGACCGACGATTGCAAAATATCGGTCATCAGATAGGCGGTCTGTTCGGAGAAGACTGCCTCTCGTTCAATGGGGTTTTCCAACACGGTCTTGCCGTCGTACCCCACGATGCGGCTGTAGGAACGGTACGCGGTATACATTCCTTCTCCTGCAAAGACGGTATACGCCGTAGTCATTTCCCGAAGGGTGACCCCATCGGTCAATGCACCCACGGATAAGGGAGCAAGGGAAGTACTGTCGTCTTTAACGAGGCTGGTAAAGTGCAAAGAATTGATCAAAAAGTCGTAGGACGTTTTGATGCCCACGGTCTTCAATCCCCAAGCGGCGGGGGTATTCAGAGAACGGGCGAGGGCTTTTTTCACCGAAACCAAGCCGGCATAGGTTTTATCATAGTTACTGGGCCAAAACGTCTTTTCTTCCGGGTCGTAGGTGACCGGGATATCGTCCATGGGCATACCTAAGGTCATCAGACCGTTTTCGATAGCGTAACCGTAAACGCTCAAGGGTTTGATGGACGAACCGGGCTGACGGGGAGAACTGGTGGCACGGTTCAAGTCCAGGGATTTGGTCTTCTCGCCCCGTCCGCCGATCACCCCTAAAATAGATCCCGTTTCCGGATCCATGACCATCATAGCAACCTGAGGAACTTCCGTCTCCCCTTTGTCGTTGACGATGGTATCTTTGTTGGAACCGTTATATTTGAAGTTTTCTTCGTTGGAGAAATAATCTTCCATCATGGACTGAATGGAAGGATCCACGCAGGAGTAGATCTGCAATCCTCCGTGATAGAGCAGATTGGAAGCTTCCGCTTCGGTATACCCTTTTTCGGTCTGAAGATCCCGAAGAACGTCCCGGATCACCATATCGGTATAGTAATTATAAAGGAAAATTCCTTCTTCTTCCGATTCGGTCTCTTCCCGCTTTGCTTCCAGATCCACCAGGTTCAGTTCCTGTTTGGAATATTCGTCGTATTCTTCCCGGGTCAGATACCCTTGCTCGTGCATAAACCACATGGTATCGTTCCGGCGTTTTTTATTATTCTCCGGGTGCAAATAAGGATTATAGGAGCTGGGAGATTTTGTAATGCAAATAATTGCCGCACTTTCGGTCACGGTCAGTTCGCTGACATCTTTGTCGAAATAAATTTCTGCAGCGGCGGAAATTCCGTTGGCGCTTTGCCCGAAATAGACGGTATTCAGATAGTATTCCAAAATCTGATCTTTGTTGTAACGGCGTTCAATATACAACGCCTGTAACATTTCCTTGACCTTTCGCCCGATTCCGTAATCGTCGTCGCCGGTCATATTCTTAATGACCTGCTGGGTCAGGGTCGAACCGCCGGAGGCACGGTCCCTGCTGCCGGAAATCTTACTCACGGCGTACTCGATAACCGCCCTCACGGTACGAATGGGATCGACCCCGGAATGGGTGTAGAACCGCTGATCTTCCAGCGCCACGGTGGCGTCCTTAACGTGTTGGGGGATCTCCGAATCGGAAACCCAAACCCGGGTTCCGGACTTGCTTTGAATCTCCTGATAGATATAATCTTCGCCGGTGACGGGGTCGGTGGCGTAGATAAAGGAAGAATAGTCCAAATCCATGGACGCAAACCGTTCGTCCAACGCCGTATCAGAGAAAGAATAGACTACGGCGGCGGCAATTCCAAGGGCGGCGACCCCCATGATGCAGACGATCAAAAACACGTGCAGCGCCAACACCCCGAACCCGTGCCAAAAGCGGGCGGCTCCGGTGCGGCGCTTGGTATAATGTTCCGGGTCGGAGACCCACAGGGGAACCTGTCCTTCCGGGAATTCCGAAGGATCGGGCAATTTTCTTTTCCGGCGCCGGGAAGGATCGTTCAACTTCTGCATAAAAGCAAAGAACCGTTCCTTGCCGCTCTTTTTCACAGATCGCTTTTCCGTCCGGGACTTCTGTTCTTGTTGCCGGCGGCGGACGCGGGAGCCGATTTCCGGTTCCTGCCCACCATTACGGGAAGGATCTTCAAAGGGACACATAACAAAAACCTCCTTACCATTTCGGAGCGATAATTCGCGTATAGATATACATTAATATATTATACACCATTTCTTTGGAAATTGCAAGAGGGTTTTTACATTTTATACATTTAATTCCTTCTTTGCGGTTCAAGTGAAAGATAAGAGCCGCCTTTTCGGCGGCTTTTTTTCCTTATTTTTTGCGTCTTGTTACGTCCTTTTTCAGTCGTTATTCCGATTGCAGCCGCAACCCCGTACGACTCCGGAAGAAAGAGGACGGGCGGGAGCCGCGGGTTCAGGTTCGGGATCACAACAACGTTGTCCGGCATACAGGTCAAAACCGTCCATACCGCAGGAACAATCGTCTTTTAATTCTGCGCCGTCCACCAAAATCAAGGTGTTGCGCACCACTTCCGCAAAAACCAAGGGGGTAATACCCAAGGTCGCTGTAAGGTTTACGGAAACGCCGTTACAGACGTCGGTCACGTCGGCGACCGTCACGGACAGCTGCGGATTGATGACCTGTGCAACTCCGCCGAACCGGAAGGACAGCACCGGGGCATTTCCATATTCAATGCAGGGGATATTCGCTTCGGCAATGGCAAACGACGTGGTCTGTTCCACCGGAAGGGCAATGGTTTCGTTGTTTGCGATATAAACCTTGAAACGGTAGAGCGTACCGCAGGAACGGACGACGCCTTCAAACCCAAACCGGACGCGGAATTCCAGCGAGCCGATATTTTGAAGCAGAATAAATGCTTTGGAACCGAGGCATTGCGCCGTGCAGACCGGATTGAGGATATCTCCGATAATATTGGAAATATCAGCAGTGTACCGACCGTTACTCTGAGTGACGGCGGCGACGGCAGAACCGTTGACCGTTACGTTTTCAGGAGAAATAATGCCCGAGGCTTCTCCCGGCGCGGCCGT
>JAZNDV010000125.1:0-2481 GCA_045588285.1 Eubacteriales bacterium | reverse complement strand
TGGACACAAAAGCAGTGCTTGTCAGGAAAATTGACAAGGCTATATTACCGCCCGACAGTATAAAAAAGGAGTACGGACAAATCGTCAGTACTCCTTTTGTCGGTAGGTTAAAACCTGCTTTATGGAAGGCACCTCTTACGGTGGATTTTTTGCATATTAACAACGGTTTTCTTAAATTAAAGGTTTAATATATTCCGCATAAAGATTAGCAATATATTTCGCACCCTTTTCCGTGGGGTGGATCCCGTCCGCGGAATAGGTCAGCGGATCGTCTCCTATGAAAGCAGACTGCAGCAGACCGTCGGTGGGAAGGTATACGTCGGCAAACTCCCGTGCCAATTTCCGTTCTACTTCAATTTTTTTCCAAAGATCTTCCCGGACATGGTCTCTGCCTGCCCCGGGAATCAGGAATGGTTCCAGCATCATGATCTTTGCGTTGGTCTGATCTTTCAACGCTTGAAGGATCGTACGGTATCTCTGTTCAAACAGATCGTTGTCCAGCCAGCCTTTCTCAGCGTAATGGAACACGTCGTTGATTCCGACTAAAATGGAAACGATGTCGGGTTGAATATCAATAAAATCTTTTTGCAAACGAGATTCGAGATCTTTCGTCTCATGTCCGCCGATTCCCAAATCAATGAACTCAAATTCCACGTCGGGGTGTTGGATTTTCAGCAATTCTGCGGCGTATTTTGCATATCCTTTTCCTAAATCGTGATAATCCTCTTTGTTGCGGCGCCAATCGGTAATGCTGTCTCCTTGGAATAGAAGTTTAACCTTTTTCATAATAAAATCTCCTTTTTAAGAAAATTTTTTCATAATTATAGTGACTTCGCTGCCCACGGTGATGATTTCGTAGGAATATCCGTTCAATCCAAACTCTTTTGCCAGAGCATCGGAATTCTCCGTCATCCATGCAAAGGGGTCGGTTTGCGAGGTCAGATATCCCCGGAAGAAAAATTTCCCGTCCTGCTTGACTGCTTTCTCCGTGACGGTTAACACGGTCAGCTCGGAAATGATGCCGTTGGTTTTAACGTAATAATTCTCTTTGATTTCGGTGCATTCCGGATAGGAATATCCTTCTTGCGATAAAACGTGGTCTTTCGTCAGCCACGAGTCGGAAAGATTGAACCATGCGTAATGAATCTGATCCTTTTCCGGTTCTCCTACATTGTCCCAGGTCACGTCTACATGGTAATAGTTTCCGTCGATTTTAACAATATTCCAAGCGTGCCCTTCACTTTTCCCTGAGTTCGGATTATCGGATCTTCCCACGACAAACAAAGTTTCGATCCCTACCGATCGGCAAAGATGCTGGAATGCTTTCGCGATCCCTTCGCAAACTGCCGTACCGTCCACCAAAGCACCGTATGCGGTGTGGGCATGGGAAGATTCTTCGTATTTACAATGAAGAATTAATCGGTCGTGGAGGGTCTTTTCAATCTCATATTGAGACATGGAAGTGGTGATTCCCCGGAGCAGATCGTATACACTTCGGTCAAATTCCGCCCGCGCGTTCGAGAGCTCTTGTTCCGTTACGGTGTATTCAGGTTCGATTTTCGTCACTTTATTGTCAACGCGGTAGTATTTGTATCGGGAACCCACCCAAAAATATTGGGGATAGTCTGCCAAGCAGCAACTCCATACGGTCGAAAGTTCTTTTTCGGAAATTCCGGCAGAGAGGGGAATGCTTTCCTTCCGTTCTTTGATTCCGGAAGCCAATTCCCGATAGGTTTTTACCAAGTTTTCGCCGTTGGGTTGGGAAGAAAGCCATTGGATTCCATAATAATTGTCGGGAGAGATGGGAGTAATGTCGGTATTTACGGATTCGGAAGGCGTATCCTCCGGTTCCGTGTCGGAGTTGACCGTATCCGAAGGCTTGGAAACGGTGGAGGAGATCTCAGAAGCGCTTGCCGAAACGGGCGTGCTGCCGGCAGAGTTTGCGGTTTCGTCGGTCTCGCTGTGCGATGGGACAGAGGGTCGATCCGTCTCCGAAACGGTATCCGTTTCTTTGACGGTTTCCGAAACCGTACTGTTTTCTTTTGAATCCGTGACTTTATCTTGTTCTGAAACGTTGACCTTTTCGTCTGAATCCGTGATTCGTTCTGTTTCAAAAATGGATTGGGAGAGGAGGTCCGTTTTAGAATCTGTAATACTTGTATCAAGAGACGGATCAGAGGTAGGGGGTAGAGACTGCGATTCCTTGCAGGCGGTCAAACCGAACGTCATTAACACGATCACCAAAAAACAGGAAAAACCCTGAAAGATACGGTTATTCATTACAACACCTCCTGAACTTAACAGACAAAAAATCGACAGGTTGAAACCTGCCGATTTTTTTGGTGCCGGTGGTGGGGGTCGAACCCACACGATATCGCTATCACGGGATTTTGAGTCCCGCGCGTCTGCCAATTCCACCACACCGGCAAAAAAATTAAAATTAAGTTGCTTTTTTAATGGTTTTGTGCAATACTATATACA
>JAZNDV010000124.1:0-18051 GCA_045588285.1 Eubacteriales bacterium | reverse complement strand
AAAATATGGTATAATATAAGAGATATTAAAAAGTGAGGTAGAGATATGCTCCGGAATTTTATTTCTTATTACAAGCCCTATCGCAAGATGTTTTTCATCGATATGGTTTGCGCCCTGTTCGTTTCGGTCTGTAATCTGATCTATCCTTATCTTGCAAAGGATATTATCAACGTCTACGTTCCCCAGAAAAATCTGCGAATGATTCTGATCTGGGGCGGGATCTTGTTGGGAATTTACATAATCAAAGCCTTGTTGAATTTCATTATTCAATATTGGGGACACTTGGTGGGTGTCGGAATGCAGGGGGATATGCGAAGCGACCTGTTCCGTAAAATGCAATCCCTTCCTTTTTCCTTCTTCGACGATAATAAGACCGGGTCGCTGATGTCCCGGGTGACCAACGATCTTCAGGATATCTCCGAGTTGGCGCATCATGGACCGGAAGACCTGTTTTTGTCGTTACTGTCTTTGGTCGGTGCCTTCTTTATTATGTGGGATATTGATTGGCGGTTGACCCTGATCGTCTACGCTGCCATTCCCTTCGTGGTTCTGTTTGCGGTTTGCACCCGAAAGGAAATGATGCGCGCCTTTAAGCTGTCTCGGCAGGAGATTGCCTCGGTCAACGCAGAATTGGAAACGTCTATTTCCGGGATTCGGGTCTCCAAATCTTATACTGCGGAAGATTCGGAGCAAAAGAAATTCGACGATGCCAACGACCGTTTCCGTAATGCCCGGCGACTGTCTTACCGCATCATGGGTATCTTTTTTTCCGGCATGGGGTTGATGACCGACTTTTTGTATCTTTTGACTTTGGTGGCGGCGGGGATCTTCTTCTTGAACGGCGAGATCGACCCCGGGGAATTTGCCGCATTCTTGCTTTATATCTCCATGTTTTTGGATCCGATAAAAAAACTCATCAACATTTTTGAACAGTTGCAAAACGGTATGACCGGCTTTGCCCGCTTCCGGGAAATTATGGATCAAGAACCGGAAGAAGATTGCGAAACCCCCGAAACTTTAGGGGAAGTCAAAGGGGAGATCCGCTTTGACAACGTGACCTTCTCGTACCGGGAAGGAGACGAAAAACCGGTTATTGACAACCTTTCCCTCTCCATTGCCGCGGGGCGTACCGTGGCTCTTGTCGGTCCTTCCGGGGGAGGAAAGACGACGCTGTGTAATCTGATTCCCCGGTTTTATGAAATTGACGGGGGAACTATTACCCTGGACGGACACGATATCCGGAATCTGCGCCGCCGGGAACTTCGGCAGAATATCGGGACTGTTGCCCAAGATGTTTTTCTGTTTGAAGGGACTGTCCGGGAGAATATTTTGTTTGGTAAGCCCGACGCTACGGAAGAAGAAATGATTGAGGCTGCGAAAAAAGCGGAGATCCACGATTTTGTATCCTCTCTGCCCGAAGGGTACGATACCAACGTGGGCGAACGGGGCGTGCGGCTGTCCGGGGGACAAAAGCAACGGATCTCCATTGCCCGGGTCTTTTTGAAAGACCCTGCCATTCTTATCCTCGACGAAGCCACTTCTGCTTTGGATAACGTGACCGAACAGCAGATCCGCCGGGCGCTGGACAAGTTGAGCGAGGGGCGGACGGGCTTGATCGTTGCCCACCGTCTGTCTACCGTCAAAAATGCCGATGAGATCATCGTTCTCACCGCCGAGGGCGTGGCGGAACGGGGCAATCACGAACAACTGCTGGCGCAAGACGGCATTTACGCCGATCTGTACCGTTCCCAATTTAAGGAAGATTGATTAAAAAAGGAGAACCCCATGGGGAAATGTGTCCGTTGCGGAATTTCCGGTGCTTTTGTAAAGGTAGACGAGGAAGGTTTGTGTGTCATCTGCCGGAATAAAGCCCCAAAAGCTGCTCCCAAGCCCCCGGAACCGTCCATCGTACTGAATCCGGAAGAGGTCATTACCCGATACGTGACTACCTATCATAATACTTATCCTTCGGACTATAACGTGGTCGAGTATTATTTGGCAGAGTTCAATTGTATGTTGGATTCTCTTCCTTCTGCAGAAATTCCCCGGATTCTTTGTGATGCTCCTGCCGGAGCCCCGGAATGTGTGATTCTCAAAAAATTCAACGGGTGCTCCCTTTCCGATTTATCCGACTTCGTCGCCATCGACACGGAAACTTCCAGCTTGGGAGCGTCGGCGGAAATTGTGGAAGTGTCTGCGGTTCGGTTTGAGAATTTCCGCCCCGTGGAAGTGTTTGAGACTCTTTGTAAGCCCTATCGCCGGATCTCATTGGAAGCCACCGCCGTCAATGGGATTGACAACGAGATGGTAAAAGACGCTCCCCGGTTCGCGGAAATCATTTCCGCCTTGGACGAATTCAGCGACGGACTTCCCTTCGTTGCCCACAACGCTCCCTTCGATCTGCGTATGCTGGCAGGGGAGGGGTTTCCCACCGCCGGACGGCAGGTCTTTGATACCTTACCCCTCGCCCGGAGTATTTTAAGGGATAAAGAGGGCAACAAACTGCCCAGCTATAAACTCGCCGAGGCGTGCAAACAATGTGCGATCCTCTTTTCCGGTGCCCACCGTTCCACCGCCGATGCCTTTGCGGCTGGATTGCTGTTTTTGGAGCTGGTCAAGCGCCGTTTCGGCACGGAAAATCCGCAGCAGGAACCCACCCTTTGGAAAAATTGACTATTTCGTGAAGAATCACGTTCCCCCCTTGACATTGAATCAAAAATGGGGTATAATAGCCATAGAGAATGAAAGGGCTGCCAAACACACGGTGCAAGGAGTTTTTCTGCCTGCAAACTTTCTTTCTCCGCCACTTGCTCCTTGTGATGTTTGTTGTGTGTTTGGGTGTTTATGGTTGCCTCTTCTGCGTAGTTGAGGCAATCGTATCACCCACCAACCTAAGAATCTTTTACCGCCTTCGGGCGGTATTTTTTTTCCGGTTTTTGACTTTTGGGCGAAATTGTATCTTTTTTATGAAATCACACAAGATATAGTGTTTTGCTCTTGACTTTCTCACAAGATGTGGTATAATAGTAATGCACCCTTTTGAAGGGATTTCTTGCGTGAAAAACATTTTAATATAGAAAAATTAAGGAAAATGAGGGAAAACATTATGAAAGTAATCAAGCGGAACGGCTCGGAAGTGGTTTTTGATATTACCAAAATTATTACCGCGATCACCAAGGCAAACGACGCCGTAGAAGAAGAAGCGCGGATGACCCCCATACAGATCCGACGGATCGCCGAGGCGGTGGAACTGAACTGCATCCGCATGAACCGTGCTCCCGGGGTAGAAGAAATTCAGGACTTGGTCGAAAGCCAGATCATGGCACACGGTGCTTACGAAGTGGCGAAAAAGTATATTACCTATCGCTATACCCGTAACCTGGTACGTAAATCCAACACCACCGATGAACGGATCTTGAGCCTCATCGTATGTTGCAACGAAGAAGCGAAACAGGAAAACGCCAACAAAAACCCCACCGTCAACAGCGTACAGCGGGACTATATGGCAGGGGAAGTGAGCCGGGACTTAACCGAGCGTCTTTTGCTGCCCCCCGAAATCGTTGAGGCGCACAAAGAAGGGATCATTCACTTCCACGACGCCGACTACTATGCTCAGCATATGCATAACTGTGATCTGGTCAATCTGGAAGATATGCTTCAAAACGGAACCGTCATTTCCGGTACTATGATCGAACGCCCCCATTCCTTCTCCACCGCCTGCAATATTGCCACCCAAATCATTGCCCAAGTGGCAAGTAATCAGTACGGCGGTCAGTCCATTTCTTTGACCCACCTTGCACCCTTCGTTCAGGTCAGCCGGGAAAAGATCATAAAAACCATGACCCAAGAATTGGCAGAAGCAGGGGTCGCCGTGACCGAGGAACAGTTCACTCAAATGGTGGAGAACCGCCTGCGGGAAGAGATCCGCAGAGGGGTTCAGACCATTCAGTACCAGGTTGTGACCCTGTTGACCACCAACGGACAGGCTCCCTTCGTTACCGTCTTTATGTATTTGGGCGAAGCGAAGAACGAACAGGAAAAGAAGGACCTTGCCATCATCATCGAAGAGACCTTGCTTCAGCGGTATCGCGGGGTTAAGAACGAGGACGGCGTTTACGTCACTCCCGCCTTCCCCAAACTGATCTACGTGTTGGAAGAACAGAATATTCACCCCGATTCTCCCTATTATTACCTTACCGAACTGTCTGCCAAATGCACCGCAAAACGCATGGTTCCCGACTATATCTCCGAAAAGAAGATGCTGGAACTGAAGGTGGACAAAAACGGCGACGGACATTGTTATACCTGTATGGGTTGCCGTTCCTTTCTCACCCCCTACGTGGACGAAAACGGAAAGCCCAAGTATTACGGACGCTTCAATCAGGGCGTCGTCACCATCAACTTGGTGGACGTGGCTTTGTCTTCCGGCGGCAACGTGGAAAAATTCTGGAAGATTTTCGACGAACGTCTGGAACTGTGTCATAAAGCGCTTCTTTGCCGTCACGAACGGTTGAAAGGAACTTTGTCCGATGCCGCCCCCATTCTGTGGCAGTACGGGGCTTTGGCTCGTCTGAAAAAAGGCGAACCCATTGACAAACTCCTGTTCGGCGGTTATTCTACCATCTCCTTGGGGTACGCCGGATTATACGAATGTGTCAAATACATGACCGGAAAATCCCATACCGATCCTTCCGCCACCCCCTTTGCGCTTGACGTGATGCAACACATGAACGATGCCTGCAAGAAGTGGAAGGAAGAACACCACATCGACTTCAGTCTTTACGGAACTCCTTTGGAATCCACCACCTATAAGTTTGCAAAATGTTTGCAGAAGCGCTTCGGCGTTGTGGAAGGCATCAACGATAAGGGATATATTACCAACAGTTACCACATTCACGTCACGGAAGAAATCGACGCCTTCTCAAAATTGGCGTTTGAAGCTCAGTTCCAGGCGCTGTCTCCCGGCGGAGCCATCAGTTACGTGGAAGTTCCCGATATGCAGAACAATCTGGAAGCGGTTATGCAGGTAATTAAATTTATCTACGATAATATTATGTACGCGGAATTGAATACCAAGTCCGATTACTGCCAGTGCTGCGGCTGGGACGGGGAAATCGAAATTGCGGAAGAAGACGGAAAATTGATCTGGAAATGCCCCAAGTGCGGCAATACCGACCAATCCAAGATGAACGTTGCCCGCCGTACCTGCGGATATATCGGCACCCAGTATTGGAATCAGGGCCGTACCCAGGAAATTAAGGAACGGGTTTTGCATCTGTAAGAAACTATGAATTACTGTAACATCAAGTATTGCGATATCGCCAACGGCGAGGGGGTTCGTACCACCCTGTTCGTCTCCGGCTGCACCAATCATTGTGAGGAGTGCTTTCAGCCGGAGACCTGGGATTTCAATTACGGCGACCCCTTCACCGTTGCCCAGGAAAACGCCATCTCCAAATCGTTAGAGCCTTATTATATCAACGGTTTGACCCTTTTGGGGGGAGAACCTTTCGAACCTCAAAATCAGCGGGCGTTAGTCCCCTTTCTGAAACGAATCAAGAGGGAACACCCGGAAAAAACCGTATGGTGTTTTACCGGTTTTACTTTGGATAAGGAACTGAAGGTCGACGGATCGTACCCCCGGTGCGAAGTCACGGACGAAATGCTCTCGTTTATCGACGTTCTGGTGGACGGACGGTACGTGAAAGCGTTGAAGGATATTTCTTTGCGTTTCCGCGGATCATCCAACCAACGGATCATTGATCTGAATAAGACCCGTTCCGCCGGTGAAATCGTCCTGTGGGACGACGGCAGGGGGAAAGAAGGCAGAGGTTGACGTGCTTTCTTTTCTTCCGAAAAGAAAGTTCCAAAGAAAAACCGAAGCCGACGCAATGCCTGCGTCGGGAAAGAAATTCGTTGATATGAAAAACAGGGTGTCGGATTGAGATCCGGCACCCTGCATTTTATTTTTCCTCTTCGGTTTTTTCATAAAAAGAGCGAAAAGAACATCTGCCCGCCTTTTCATTATCTCTCATGCTTCTCTTTCAGCCGGGCAACGTTTTGGTCGACTTGTTTTTTATGCAGGGGATACCAGAACCACAGAATCAGCCCCAATCCGGCAAAGCCGATTGCCGGGACGAGGGTGGAAATGTTGAAAATACCGTTCAATACCGGTTGTGTTTGAGGTTGTCCGGAAGAAGCGGCAGATTCGTTATATCCGATGGCGGTCAAAAGCCAGCCTGAGGTCCCTGCCGCCAAAGCCTGCCCTAATTTTCGGGCAAAGGAATATAATGCGTAGACCGAGCCGTCTTCCCGGATTCCGTTTCGCAATTCGGAGTAGTCGATCACGTCGGTGATCAGCGCCCAGGAGACCATGGCAAACATTCCCAACCCCAGCCAGCACAAGGCTTGAAATCCGATATAGACCCACACGTTTTGGGGTCGCAAAAAGAATAAGATCAGACAAACTGCGGCGGCAAAGAGGTTGGAGATTGCGGAAATTTCCGCTTTTCCGAATTTTGCCGAAAGGGGTTTCGCAAATAGGGCGGCAACGATCATTCCCCCCATCATGCAGACGGTAGAGGCGGATTGCGCCGCGGCGCTGTTGTAGTAGTCGGGGTAGAGATACGACGCCATATTTTGCATGGTCAACTGCGCCAAAAGCATCACTACCGATGCGGCGATAATGGAAATCAACGCCCGGTTTTTCAGCGCATTGAAAAGCATTTTTTTGACGGAATGATCTTGAATCCGATTTGGTGCCGGCTCGGGCAAGACCCGTTCCGTGACCAATTTATAACACAATAGATAACATAAGATCGAAAGGACCGAAAAAATACCTGCAATGACCGTCACTCGGCTTCCGTTGAGGACCGTCTGATCTCCCGCTTTATCGTAGGCAAACAAGGGAATCCCCACTCCCACGAGCAACCCTGCCAGCGTGCCTCCCATGGTTCGGTAGGTGGACAGCGATTGCCGATCCCCCGGTTCGGGAGAAATGGCAGACGCCATAGACCCATAGGGGATATTGATGGACGTATAAAAAACCGATCCCCACAGAACGTAGGTGAGAAAAAGCCAAAGAATCTTAATGAACGTCGGTGCCGATGCCAACGCCGATTGGTAGATCAGAAAAGAGGAAACTGCCACCGGTCCGCACATGCGCAAGATCCAAGGCTTAAACTTCCCTGCAGAAGTAATTTTGCTTCGGTCGCAGATCCTTCCCATGGTCACGTCGGTAAAGGCATCTACGAAACGGGCGATCATCATTACCGTCCCCACCACCGCTCCGGAAATTCCCATCACGTCGGTATAAAATTTCAGCAAGAGCATGGTAGAGAGAATAAAGGTAAAATCATTGCCGAAATCTCCGAACAAATATCCCAACTTATCCCGGAAACCAAAGGGGCGCGCCGTTTTATTTCGTTTCATTTCCGAAATTCCTCCTTGCAGGTTCTTTCGGTAGTGTGCCACAAAAAAGCAAAGTTATCACAAAAAATCCACAAAGACATAATGCAATGAATCGCACCTGCGGAGACAAGAGGAAATCAATTCATTCTTTCCATTTACAGCTGAAAAAAGAGATAAACGTTGGGTGTTACCCCAACGTTTATTATAACTCATTTTTCTTGTGCGGTCAAAAAAGGAAGTACAATTGCTAAATAGCCATTGACCTACTTGGTTGAATTAGTAAACGTACTATATAGTTTTTATAGACTGCGAAGCCAATTTTCGATAAAAGTGCTCTCGTATTCGTGTGCTTTTGCGTTAGGGTGAGTATTTTTTTCATTTACGGCAAATTTGGCGTTTCTAACCTTCAGAACCGTTTCACATGCTTCGTCTTTTTCGTGGACCCTGTTGAGTAACGGTACGTTGTAATCTTGGGGTATATCCAAATAAGGAATCGCCCATTTTCTCGCTACCTTGCGGATCGCATCCGTATATGAATGCGTACAACCGTTGGGGATAATGATACCGATTTTTGTATACGGGTACTGCGTAATCAGATGCTCTAGAACAGTGTTCCATGCTCCGTAAAAGGTAGTGTTAACCGTATCGTTTATATCGCCGATCTCTGCTTTATTATGCTTGTCGTCATCGTTTATTCCAAAGCATAGGGTAATATAATCTGTATCGGTTGGAATTTTCTTGTAGCGTTCAATTGAAAAATGGCGTAGATTGGGACGAAAATCTGATGCCATGTTTGTCATTGTGCTTCCGCATACGGCTTCGTTAATGACATCCATATGATTGCGTCTTCCAATGAAATATGGATATACTTTATTTTTTCCAGAGTACAGTCCTTCCGAAAATTTGGTTTCTTTGTCTATTGCGCCGGTGAAGTCTCCTTCGGTGAAGCTGTCTCCGCATGCAACCCATTTTTTCTCCCACAGCACGTTGGATTGTTGTAGTTCTTGAATTTTGGCTAATAATTCGTTTATCATAATATTGTTCTCTTTCTCTGTAGTATAGTTTACGTTTAATGGGCGTAAATCATCTAGATTTTAGACTTTTTATTGAGATTACAGCTTATTTATTCTTGGGTTTTTTGATGCGGTTCAGCTGGCGGTTCATTTTCAGCAGTTCTTCTTTGGTGAAGTTGATGTTCATTGCTCCTACCAGCGTAGTCAGACGGAGAACGGTAAATCCGCCCATCATCTTTTTCATGCCGTCGTTCATCATGGACATGTTGTTGCCGGCACCCTTCTTGCTTCCAAGCCCCTTCATGAGTTTTTTTGCAAGTTTCATAAACCACATTTTTCCGCGGAAGGTAGCCAAAATATCTTCCAACGTGTCGTTCAGAGAGAACCGTCCGTCGGGGGTGGTAATGTCGAACCAGTTGAGAACAGCGCCCTTTTCTTTCAGGACATAATCGGGGTTCATTTCATCAACTTTCCGCAGAGTACTTTCGTCGGTGTAATCGCCGGCGACGGCTTTCAGCGTTGATTCTCCCGCGTTCTTTACTTGGAAGTAGAAGAAATGGTTTTCGCTGGTCTGCTTACCGATACTTTCGCCGTTGACGAACAGTTCCACTTCCGGCAGGTTGGAGTAAACGGTGACCTTCGTCACGTCTTCCACCCGGTCGATATACCGTTTTCCGCACAGATGCACGAAAGGTTCGTCGGAGAGCCATGCCTTGTAAGCGTAGAAGGCGTCTTTCTTGTATTTCCGGTCCATGGTGACAAGACCCTTATGGTTTTGTCCGTTTTCGCCTCCTTCGGCACGAGCGTCGGCACCGAAGTCAAACATATTCCATACGTGGGTCGCCCAAATGAAGGGACGGCTGAAGAGTTGTTTGATCAGTTCTTCGTGATAATACGCCTGATATTCTTCCGTATAGTCGCCTTGACGGGGGTCAGAGGTGTGCCAATTCAAGGCTTCACAACCGTATTCGCTGACACCGATGGGCTTTTTGGGGAATTTTGCGTGGAACTCGTCGAACCAAGGGCCGTTCATGTCGGTATTTCCGCCATACCAGCCGAAATAATGGTTGTAGGAGACTACGTCGGGAATCTGAACGTATTCTTCGTTCATGTCGCACATGGAAACGCACGCCATAGTGGTCAGACGGGTCTTATCCATTTCGTGGACCATATCGATCAAAACGCGGTGATTATCCAAAAGGTCGGGGTCTTTGGCGCCGGACATGGTGATTTCGTTGGAAAGTCCCCAAACGACGATGGCGGGGTGGTTGTAATTCTGAGTCACCAATTCCTTCATCTGAGAAATGGTATTTTCTCTGCCCCCTGCCATGTGATTGGAAATGTAGGGGATTTCTGCCCACAGAACCAGCCCTTTTTCGTCGCACAGGTCGTAGAAATATTGGTCGTGCTGATAATGGGCAAGGCGAATGGTGGTAGCCCCTACTTCCATGATCAGGTCAATATCTTCTTCATGATGTTCGGGCAGAAGAGCGTTGCCCACGCCCCAGCGGTCCTGATGACGGGAAACGCCCCGGAGAGGGTATTCTTCGCCGTTGAGGATAAATCCTCGGTCGGGATCGATCTCAAAGGAACGGCAGCCGAATCGGGCGGTAACGGCGTCGATTTCTTCTTCGCCCCGCAACAGAACTGCTTTTGCGGTGTAGAGATAGGGATCTTTACGGCCGTGCCACAGGCGGGCATCGGAGATGACGAAAGAGGCCTTGGTTTCATTGGAAACCGTTTCGGCGACGACATTTCCTTCTCTGTCGGTCAAGACGTAAGAGATTTTATCGCCGTCCTCGAGATTGGTGACGTAAACGTCTACGTCCACGTTGCAATCCTTCCCGTCCATTACGGGCGTGACGGCAATGCCGGGGCCGCCGTAATAATCCAGATCAAAGTGGGTTTTGTTGACCCCGATCAGGTTGACGTTGCGGTACAGTCCGCCGTAGAACGTAAAATCCGCAACCTGGGGATAGACCCGGTCGTTAGGTGCGTTATCTACCAAAACCGAAAGAATATTTTCGTCGGAAAGATCTGCGGTCAGATTGACTCTCCAGGTGGAGTATCCGCCGTCGTGATGGGCAAGATGCTTGCCGTTCAGATAAACGTCGGCAGAGGAGTTTGCGCCCCGCAGTTCCAGGTAAATTTCTTCCCCTTCGGGAAGTTCGGATTTTGCGAAAGCTTTCGCATAACAGCAGGTTCCCCGGAAATAGTCGTTTCCGCCGTCGTTTCCGTCCACGGCGTTCCAGGTGTGGGGAAGATTCACCGATTCCCATTGGGGATTGATAGCAGATTGCGCTTCGGCAACTTCTTTGGCGAATGCCCAATTTGCGTTAAAATTCAAAACGGTTTTCATTGGTAATATCCTTTCTTTTAGTAGTGTGTCTCAAAATACGGCGTCCGACAAGAAGGATACCGCCGGACGCCGGAAATTTGCGAAGGTGAAATTATTCTTCAACCGCTACGGGTTCAGAGGCTTCTTCGCCCCGTCCCAATTCGGCGTTCATCTTGGCGAGGGTCTTCTTATCCAAGTTGTAGATCACAGCAAGACCGATGAATTCGAGAACGGCGCTCAACAAGAACAGAACGGCAACCAGATAGCGCATGTTCAGAGCGACTTCGGCAGTCTGCGCACCGCCGTTTTCCCCGATGTAACCCAATGCAACCATGATGACCAGAACAACGGAAGGACCTGCACCTTGAGCCAATTTGCGGAAGAAGGAGTGGAGAGAATAAACGATGCCTTCTTCCCGCTTGCCGGTTTTCCATTCGTTGTAGTCGATGGCGTCTCCCATGAGAGCCCAGGAAACTGTGGAATAAATACCGAGGCCCAGGTTATAGATCAGCTGGCAAACGATGTAGATCAAAAGTCCCTTGTTGTCGGGAGTGATGGGAAGCACCACCAAACCGACGCCTGCGATCACGGAGCAGAGAGAACCGAAGACACACAGTTCTTTTTTACCGAATTTCGCAACGGCTTTCCGGGCAAAGGGTGTGAAGCACAAAATGGGAATCATGGAGAACAATTGAACCACACCGGAAATTTCGGGGTTCTTGAAATAGGTCTGGAACAGAACGGTGACTGCGGTCGCAGCCCCCTGCATTCCGATAAACATGCCCATAGCGGCGAGGGTGGCACCTACGGCGGGACGGTTCTTAATGAAGTTTCCGAAGGCTTTCAGAACGTTGAATTTTTCGGGAGATTCGTTCAGTTTGACGTTAGTGTCAACGCGAATCTTCGTGGTGCGGATCATGAACTGGAAGGAGATAAAGCCCAGAACGCCCATGATCAGAGCCGCCCAGAAGACGTTGTAACCCTGAAGGTCCTTAATCACGTCGCCGGCTTCGTCCAGGACGGCATTGCCGTTGGCGTCAACTCTGTCTTTCCAAATAAGGAAGGGAAGGATCACCATGGGAACCATGTTTCCGATCATAGAGCCGACGGAACGCCAAGCGGAAAGAGACGCCCGGTCTCTGACATCGTTGGAAATGAGGGAAAGCAGGGAACCGTAGGGAACGTTTGCAACGGTGTAAAACGCGTCCCAGATCACATAACCGGCAAGGAAGACGATTACTTTAACGATGTGGGGTGCGTTTGGTACGGGAACGAAGCAAAGCGCTCCGGCAACCAAAAGCCCGATGGAGCCCGCCCAAATGTAAGTGAGAAATTTATTTCTCTTGTACTTGCGCCGGTCTGCGTCGATCATCGAGCCGATCAGAGGATCGTTGATCGCGTCCCAAATCTGCACGAAGATCAGGAGAAGTGCGTAAAGTGAGTCCCCCAGACCCATAAATTGCGACCAGAAGATGGTGAGCGTGCCCTTTAGGGCAAAACTCATGTTACATCCAAAGTCGCCGGCTGCGTAGGAGATACTGTCCAGAATTCCGAACTTGCGTACTCCGTTGGCATCCAATTTCTTTTCTTTTGCCATGGTTTTCATCCTCGTTTCATACGTATTTAAATTTCGAAAAAATTTACAACATTAGAAGAAGAAATAACGCTAAAATAGCCCCGATAACAGTATAAAGTATTTTTGAGAATTTCGTGAGTATTATTTTACACAAAAGTTGTACTTTTTTCATCTTGTCGCAAAATTCCCTATTGTAATTGAACAAAAACTGTGGTATAATGTTATTGACAGTTGGAAATATTGTAAATTTTTCCAAAATCAAAATTCGGAAGGGGGATTGTATGGGAACCGAATACGAAAAGGAACTTCGTTTTCTTTGCGACGTTTTCTTCAAGTGTCATATCCCCATCCGCACCGCTTCTCTGATTGACTCTGCCAATACGGTGCTTTCCTCCGGGCTTGACTTTTTCAACGGTGTTGTCGACGGCGTCGTGACCGTCCGGCAGTATTTTGGGGACTTGTCTGCTCAAACGCTGTATAAAATTTGCGATGGACTGAACCGTTGTTATCTTTACCTGCTTCTTCCCGAAGCAGCGGAGTCGACCGTTCTTTTTATCGGTCCTTATCTCAAAGAGGTTTCGTCTGAAGCCCAGCGGTTGGAATTGGCGGAAAAGATTGGGATCCCGCCAAAATCGCAGCGGTATTTTGACGAGTATTACGCCGGGATTCCCGTATTGCAAGACGGAAATCAACTGTTCTTAATGCTAGATACTTTTTGTGAGCATATTTGGGACAGTCCCTCCTTTGCGATCGTAGACAGGAATCTGGAAGAGCAAATTCCGGTTTCTCCAATTAACGAAACGGCACGGAACGATAATTTTGACGGTATCTTGGTAAATATGAAGACCATGGAAAACCGCTATAACTTTGAAAACGAGTTGATGCGAGCCGTAAGCCTTGGTCAGCTGCATAAAGAGAATCAGTTGATGTTTGCCTTTTCGGAGCATTCCTTTGAAAAACGGAATCCCGATCTGCTGCGAAATTCCAAAAACTACGGTATTATTATGAATACCCTTCTTCGGAAGGCGGCGGAAAACGGCGGAGTGCACCCGGTGTATCTGGATAATGTTTCTTCGGAATTTGCTCTGAAAATTGAGCAACTGTCTTCCTTGTCCGAGACCCAGTCTCTGATGCGGGAAATGTTCCGTACTTATTGTCGGTTGGTGCGGAAACATTCTATGAAATCCTATTCGCTGTTGGTGCAAAAAACGGTGTTGTTGATTGACTCTGACCTTTCCGCGAATCTCACGCTCCACACGTTGGCACAACAGCAGAACGTAACACCCGGATATCTTGCCACCGTGTTTAAGCGGGAAACCGGAAAGACCGTTTCCCAATATATCCGGGAAAAACGGATAAAGCAAGCCTCTTTTTTGCTTGCGACCACACACCTTCAAGTCCAGACCGTTGCCCTGCATTGCGGAATCGTGGACGTGCAGTATTTTTCCAAGATTTTCAAGAAACAAATCGGGAAGACTCCGAAGGAATACCGGGAATCTATGAAACCGTAAGGCAATATGGCGAAAAAAGCAATCTGTTTTATCGAAATTGCCTATTGCATTTCCTTTTTTCATGTGCTATAATATATATAAAATAAAACAAATCGAAAGGCGTATCTTCTATGAAACCTTTTATGGACAAGGATTTTTTGTTAACCACCGAGACGGCAAAGGTGCTGTTCCACCGTGCCGCCGCAGAAATGCCTATCGTGGACTACCATTGCCACGTTTCTCCCAAGGAGATTTATGAAAACCGCCGGTTTGAAAACATCTCCCAAGTGTGGCTCGGGGGTGACCATTACAAATGGCGGATTATGCGTTCCAACGGCGTGGACGAGTATTATATCACCGGCGGGGCTTCCGACCGGGAAAAATTCCAAAAATTCGCTGAGGCTCTGCCCAAAGCCATCGGCAATCCCATGTACCATTGGTGTCATCTGGAATTGCAACGTTATTTTGGCTATGAAGGCGTCTTGAACGGAGATACCGCCGAAACGGTCTGGAATCTTGCACAGGAAAAATTAAAAGAAGAAAACATGAGCGTCCGTGGTCTGATCGAACAGAGCAACGTGGCGTTCATCGGCACCACCGACGATCCCGTGGATTCTCTGGAATGGCACGCAAAACTTCCCGCCGATCCCACTATGAAAGCCACCGTCGCCCCGTCCTTCCGCCCCGACAAAGCGTTGAACATCGACAAAGCCGGTTGGAAGGAGTATATCGAAACCCTTGCTTCCGTTTCCGGCGTTGCCATTGACGGAATTGATTCTTTGAAAGATGCTTTGGCAAAACGCGTCGAGCATTTCAACGCCCACGGCTGCCGCGCCAGCGACCACGGACTGGACTATATCGTCTGCCGTCCTGCTGACAAGGAAACGGTGGACGGAATCGTGAAAAAGGGGCTCGCCGGTCAAACGGTTACCGTAGAAGAAGCGGAAATTCTGAAGACCGACCTTCTCATCTTCTGTGCGGAGCAGTACGTCCGCCTCGGCTGGGTGATGCAGCTGCATTACAATTGCCTGCGGAACCCCAATTCCACCATGTTCCAACGTCTCGGTCCCGATACCGGATTTGACGTGATCGGACCCAGCAACTGCACCGGAAATCTTGCAAAACTGTTGGACGCTCTGAACGTCAGAAACGTCCTTCCCCGGACGATTCTTTACAGTCTCGACGCCGGAGATAACGAAGTTATCGATACCATTCTCGGAGCGTTCCAGGGAACTGAGGTCCCCGGAAAGATCCAACACGGAAGTGCCTGGTGGTTCAACGATAACAAACAGGGCATGATCGACCAGATGGTCAGCCTTGCAAATCTCGGTCTTTTGGGGAATTTCGTCGGAATGTTGACCGACTCCCGCAGCTTTTTGAGTTATACCCGTCACGAATACTTCCGCCGGATTCTTTGCCAGCTCATCGGTAAGTGGGTGGAAGACGGGGAATACCCCAACGATGAAGAAACCCTCAAAACTATCGTGCAGGATATTTGTTATTACAACGCCGAACGCTATTTCAACCTGAAATAAGGAGGAATCCCCCATGCAGATGACCTTCCGCTGGTACGGTGAAGGGAACGATAAGATTTCTCTTTCCGACATCAAGCAGATCCCCGGCGTTTCCGGGCTGGTTTGGGCGTTGCACGATAAGATGCCCGGCGAAGTCTGGGAAGTGGAAGAAATTGCCGAAGTTCAAAAGCAATTGGAACCCTACGGTTTCCATATGGACGTGGTGGAATCGGTCAACGTTCACGACGACATTAAGATCGGTCTCCCCACCCGGGATCGGTATATTGAAAATTACAAGCAGACCATTCGCAATCTTTCCAAGTTCGGGGTCAAGGTAATTTGTTATAATTTCATGCCCATTTTCGACTGGACCAGAAGCGATCTGTTTCATCCGGTCGGGGACGGTTCCACCGCCCTGTTCTACGAAAAGGGTATGATCCAGACCGATTACAACGCCATGGCGAAATATATTTTGGATTTCACTGAGAAATATAACATGTCCTTCCCCGGCTGGGAACCGGAACGCATGGCGAAATTGGACGAGTTGTTCCAAGCCTACGCCGACGTGGATCATGAAAAACTTTGGGCGAATCTGAAATACTTTTTGGAAGCCATTATGCCCACCTGCCGGGAATGTGATATCAAAATGGCGATCCATATGGACGATCCCCCGTGGGATATTTTCGGATTGCCCCGCCTGTTGATCAACGAGGCGAACATCGACCGTTTCTTGCGTATGGTGGACGACGAATACAACTGTCTGACCCTCTGCTCCGGTTCTTTGAATGCAGATCCGAATAACAACGTGGCAGACATTATCCGCAAACACTGTGACCGTATCGCCTTTGCCCATATCCGCAACGTCAAGCATTTTGAAAACGGAGACTTTTCCGAAGCAAGCCATCGGGATTGCGACGGCGATACCGGAATCCTGGAGATCATGCGGGCATATCACGATTGCGGTTACAAAGGCTATATCCGCCCCGACCACGGCAGACACCTTTGGGGGGAAGGACCCGGCACCGTCCGTCCCGGCTACGGTCTCTACGACCGGGCGCTGGGTATCATGTATATGCTGGGTTGCTGGGATATGCTGGACCGCCTCAACGGTGAAGTATAATTTGAAACCGAAGTAAAGGAGAGAAAGTGAAATGAAACCGAACGTGCTGAACACGGATCTGACTGGAAAAGTCGCCGTTGTGACCGGCGCCGGCGGAGTCTTGTGCAGTTACTTTGCAAAGGTTCTTGCCCGGGCAGGCGCAAAGGTTGCTCTTCTGGACATCAACGAACAAGCCGCCCAAGGCTTTGCCGATGAAATCGTCGCAGAAGGAGGCGTTGCCAAGGCGTATGCCTGCAACGTGTTAGATAAAGCCGCTTGCTACGCAGTGGCAGACAAAGTCGCTACAGAATTGGGTGCTTGCGATATTTTGGTCAACGGTGCCGGCGGGAACAATCCCCGGGCAACCACTGACAAAGAGTACTTTGAAATGGGCGATATTGACGCGGACACCAAATCCTTCTTTGATCTGGAATCGGAAGGGGTCGGCTTCGTCTTTAATCTGAATTTTTTGGGGACGTTGATTCCCACCCAAGCCTTTGCCCGTCAGATGGTGGGAAGAGAAGGGTGCAACATTCTCAATATTTCGTCTATGAACGCCTATACCCCCCTTACCAAGATCCCTGCTTATTCCGGAGCAAAGGCGGCAATTTCCAACTTTACCCAATGGCTTGCCGTGCATTTCTCCAAGGTCGGGATTCGGGTCAACGCCATTGCCCCCGGGTTCTTCTCCACCAAGCAGAACGCAAAACTTCTGTTTAACGAAGACGGAACCCCCCCCGCCCGCACCGGAAAGATCCTTGCCGCCACCCCCATGGGACGGTTTGGCGAGAGCGAAGAATTGGAAGGCGGTCTTTTGTTCCTTGTAAACAATGAAGCCGCAGGCTTTATCACCGGAGTCGTCCTGCCCATCGACGGCGGATTCTCCGCATATTCAGGAGTGTGATCAATATGGAAAAATTCGTCCCCGTGGTAGTCATTAAAGAACTGTCGGAAACCGACAAAATTTTGACTGCCCTGAAAAACAACGGTATCAACTGCGCGGAAATTACCTTCCGCACCGCCTGTGCCGCCGAAGCCATCGCTTACGCTTGTAAGCATTATCCCGATATGTCGATCGGCGCCGGCACAGTCATCAACGCGGAACAATGCAACGCCGCCCTGGAAGCCGGAGCCCAATTCATCGTTTCTCCCGGTCTTTCCGTTGCCGTTGCGAAAATTTGCAACGAGAAAAATATCCCCTACTATCCCGGTTGCGTCACCCCCACCGAAATTATGCAGGCGCTGGAATTGGGTATCACCACCGTCAAATTCTTCCCTGCCAATATTTACGGCGGTCTGAAGGCGTTGAAGGCGCTGTCCGCACCCTTCCCTCAAGTGAAATTCATTCCCACCGGCGGGGTAGACCGGAGCAATATCGACGAATTTTTGGCGTTTGACAAGATTGCAGCCATCGGCGGCAGTTTCTTCGTCAAAGAAGCCTTGGATAAAATGGAGGAAGAAAACAAATGAGCAGAGTAGTTACTTTCGGCGAAATCATGCTTCGCCTTGCACCCGACGGATATTACCGTTTCTTTCAGAATGACGTAATGCAAGCCACCTTTGGCGGCGGCGAAGCAAACGTTGCCGTTTCCCTTGCAAATTACGGAATGG
>JAZNDV010000123.1:0-27347 GCA_045588285.1 Eubacteriales bacterium | reverse complement strand
GGTTGAAACCTGCCGATTTTTTTGGTGCCGGTGGTGGGGGTCGAACCCACACGGTATCGCTACCACGGGATTTTGAGTCCCGCGCGTCTGCCAGTTCCACCACACCGGCGAATCAACGTTGTAAGTATATCACATTTTTTTTCGTTTGTCAAGAGTTTTTTCCTGCTTTTTTTATTTTATTTCACTTTTTTTGAGAAAGTTGTTTTTATGACAAGAGAAAAGAAACGGGTTTCGTGCTTGTCTGCATATTTTATGATGCCCGTTCATATCTTTTTTCTGGGATGTCCGCGGAATATGCTTTTGGATTTGAAAAAGAAAGGAAGATGGATCATGGGATCAAAAAAAACGTTTATTGCGGCAGCGGCTACAGTCTTCGGAGGGTATCTTGCCGGCGTTTTAACGGTATTGTTTCGGGGCGGAGCCGATACGTCGTTGGCGTTACAATATCTGAATTCCGAGACCGAAACAAACTGGCTGCGCGCCTTCGAATCGGGACCGCTGTACGTTTTGCTTGTGTTTTGCTGCGGTGTTTTCTTTTTCGGTTGGCTGACTGCTTTGCCTTTGGTTTTTTATAAAACCTACGGTTTGGGATATACTGCCGGATTGTTTCTTGCCGCCTACGGAACGAAAGGATTTTTGCCTTTGGGTTTGTGTTTGTTTCCTTCTGCCGCCGCAGAATGTCTGTTGTTGATCCGGGCAGCCCGGGACGCGTTGCCTCAATCCTTTGCCCTGTTCCGAGGATTGAAGGGGGGAGACGCGGCTTCCTTTTTTCAGGGGATAAAATCATATTTTCTTCGGTCTTTGGTAATATTCCAATGTTCTGCTTTCGTGTTGCTTTGGGATCTTTTCCTCGCCCCTCTGATTTTATCCGGAATTCGGGATTTGCTATAAAAAATCGGAAAATTCCGAACAAATCCGTGTTTTCTCTTGACAGTTTTCTTCGAATTTGTTATAATAGATCTATGACAAAATTGGAGGGATCGTTTTGAATCTGTTTCCTAATTACAATAAAGAAGGCAGAGGGGTTACCAAAGCCGAGATATCCGCTGAAACGCCGTTGAAACGTTTTTTTGTCGAGTTTTTGCATCGGTTTTGGCAGTTGATTCTGCTGAACCTTCTCTATCTTATCGCCTGCGTTCCTATTATTACCGTCGGACCTGCTACTGCGGCAATGAATTACGTTTGCCGGAATTTTTCCCAAGCAAAACCCGTATTTTTCTTTTCGGATTTTATCGAAAAATGCAAAGAGCATTTTAAGCAGGGAATCATTGTTTGGCTGATTCAGTTGGTTTCCGGAGCGTTACTGATCGGATCATTTTTCAGTTGGACCGATGAGTCGTTTAACGTATCGGGCGGATTCCGTACCGTCGCCGTCGTGATCCTGTTTGTATTTGCCTATTTGTTGTTGTTTGCTTCTTTTTATATTTATCCCATGATGGTTTCTTTTGATCTTTCGGTGAAACAACTGATCCGCAACAGCGTCATTCTTGCCATGACACAGCTTTGGCGGAATATCGTCATGCTTTTGGTTTTGGTATTGTTGGCGGTTCTGACGTTCCTGTTCTGGCCCTTGACGTTCCCCGTTCCGTTGTTTCTTGCCTTTGCGGTGATGACGTTCGTTTCAAATTCCTTGATTTTCCCGGTGTTGAAGCGGTACGTTGCCGCCCCGGATACCCCCGAACCGGAAGAATCGGAATCCACCGCAGAAGAACAAGCCGAATAAGCCTGAATAAAACAAGTCCTCAGCTCATATTTATGAGTTGAGGATATTTTTTTTAAGTGAGGAATTGGGTATGATGAAACGGATTTTTTCATTCATTTTGTTTGTGATTTGGGCGGTTGCTCTCGCAGTTCCTTTGGCTGCATCTGGAACCGAAGCCGTGGGCGGAAGCGTTGCGGCGTCCGGGGAGTTGAACTTGGACGCAAAAGGTGCAATTTTGATGGAAGCGGAAACCGGAACGGTACTGTATGAAGCCGAATCGAAAGCGAAATTGTATCCGGCAAGCGTTACAAAGGTTATGACGATGCTTTTGGTGATGGAGGCTTTGGATTCCGGTGCCGTGACCGAAGATGATTCCGTTTCCGCCTCGGAAAACGCTTGTTCCTACGGCGGGACGCAGATCTATCTGGAAGTAGGGGAGACCATGTCTCTTCGGGATCTTCTCAAGGCTGTTGCCGTCAATTCCGCCAACGATGCTGCGGTGGCGCTGGGGGAATATCTTGCGGGCAGTGAACCGGCGTTCGTCCAACGAATGAATCAGCGCGCCAAAGAGTTAGGGGCGGAAAATACCAATTTCGTCAACCCTTGCGGACTTCCCGATGAGAATCACTATACCTGCGCTTACGACGTGGCACTTTTCACCAAGGAATTGTTGACCCATCCCCACATTCTGGACTACACGGGGATCTGGATGGATTCTTTGCGCAACGGCGGATTTGGTCTTGCGAACACCAACAAACTTCTGAAAACCTACGATGGGATTACCGGTATGAAGACCGGTTATACCGAAGCTGCCGGCCATTGCCTTGCCGCCACCGCCACCCGGGACGGGATGTCGCTGATCGCCGTGGTTTTGGGGGGAGAGACCAGCAAAGGAAGATTTGCTTCTGCAGCCTCTCTTCTTGATTACGGTTTTTCCGGGTATACCGTCGTCCGACGTTCTGTGGGAGAAATACCGAAGATTCCGGTCACCCGGGGGAAAGCAGATTCAGTTTCTGTTGCCGCCGAGGGGGATCTTCGTATCGCAGTGAAAAAATCCGAGGTCTCTCAGGTCGTTTTGGAAATTACCGTAGAGGAATGTTTGCAGGCACCCGTTTCCGTGGGGCAGGTGGTGGGTACCGCAAAATTTATGTATGAGGGAGATGAGGTTTTGTCTGTGCCTGTCGTCGCTTGTGAAACGGTAGAAAAAGCGGGATTCTTTGATTATTTTGGGCGTTTGCTCGATCGTTTGCTTTAACGAAATTCCCGCCGCAAATCATTTTTTGTTTGCGGCGGGTGCCTTTTCCGGATTCCCTTTGTCTGCATATATCTGTGCCATGGTACGTAACAGCGTTGCCCCCACGACGGTAATCCCGATCGTCAGAAACGCCGGAACGTGAGTGAAAAAAAATTCAATCATAAGTTCCCTCCCATGTCTATTCTTTCCCTGTTCCCCAAAAAAATAACCAAGAAAAATGCGACGGAATTCATTTCGCCGCATTTTTTGTATTCTATTGAATTTTAATAGCAGGATCTATAGATCTCAACGACGTCGGAAGGGGTGAGTTTTACAAAATTTCCCAACGTTCCGTCTGATTTCAACAAAAGCCGGTTTGCCATATATTCAAAATCCTCTTCCTTGACCCCCAACGCCCGGAGATTATCGGGCATTCCGATGGAGGTAAAGAAGTCTCTCCACGCCCGGATTCCAAGTTTTCCCGTTTCAGTGTCGTCTCCGGTGTTTTGAATTCCGAAGATCCGGGTTGCCATCGTGGCAAAACGCTTGGGATTATGGGATAAAGTCTTTTCCATATATGCGGGGAAAAGCACCGCAAGTCCGGCACCGTGGGTCACGTCGTACAGGGCGGAAAGTTCGTGTTCGATCGCGTGGGTCGCCCAGTCCTGCTCCCTTCCTACCCCTACTACGTTATTGTGTGCCAACGCCCCTGCCCACATGATGTTTGCCCGGGCTTCGTAACACTTCGGATCGGCGATGACCCGGGGCGTTTCTTTGATCATCGTCAGCAGCAACGCTTCGCAAAGACGGTCGGTTACTTCCACCTCTTCCGTATTGGTGAAATAGCGCTCCAGCACGTGGGCGATGATATCGGAAGCTCCGCTTGCCGTCTGCCATGCCGGCAGGGTAAAGGTCAACTCCGGATTGAGAATAGAGAACCTGGGCCGCAAAACGTCGCCGGAAGTTCCCCGTTTGACCATGGTTTCTTCGTGAGTAATCACGCTGTTTGGCGAGGATTCGCTTCCCGCCGCAGGAATGGTCAGCACCGTCCCCATGGGTAACGCTTCCGTTACCGGCTTTTTGGTTTTCCAGTAATCCCAAAAATCGCCTTCAATAAAAACGCCCGCAGCAATGGCTTTCGCCGAGTCGATGACTGAGCCGCCGCCTACCGCCAAGATAAAATCTACCTTTTCTTTCCGGCAAAGTTCGATTCCCTGATAGACCAATCCGCTTCTGGGATTGGGCTGAACTCCTCCCAGCTCCAAAAAATGAAGGGATTCGTTTTGGAGAGATTTTTTTACTCTCTCCAACAGTCCGCTTCGGACGACGGACCCGCCGCCGTAATGGATCAGAACTTTGGTGCCTCCGCATTTTTTTACCATTTCTCCGGCTTTTTCTTCCGTCCCTTTTCCGAAAAGAAACCGGGTGGGACTGCAAAATTCAAAATTTAGCATAATTTTTCTTCCTTATCAACCGTCGTATTTTAATTTCGCTTCGGGATTTTGTCCCGGCAGGAGGGTCAGCAGGGCGTAAGTTCCGCTGTAAGTGATCGACCCCGGATTCAAAAGCAGAACGCCCTCCCGTTCTTCCAAAAAAGGGGAGTGGGTATGCCCAAACAGAGATACGGTGCAATTCTGCCGCATCGCCTTTGCAGTTTGTACGTCCAAGCCGTTTTTTACTCCGGTGGTATGTCCGTGGCATAAAAAGATTTTTACGCCGCCAAGGCCGATGACTTTTTCCTTCGGTTCCTCGGTGAACCAGTCATTATTCCCCGGCACTTTGCATATTGGTAGGGTAGGAAAGCGGTTTGCAATTTCTTCCGCATCACGAAAGAGATCTCCCAGATGAATGACGTGATCCGGTCGTTCTTTTATAATCAACCGTTCTGCCCCGGAGGTTTCTCCGTGCGTGTCGGAGATAATTAAGATTTTCAAGCCGATTCCTCCGCGATTTTTCTTTTATTATACCTCGGATTGGCAAAAAAGTCAATGGTTTCATAGAATGAAATTGAAATAATTCGAAAAGGTGTGACGATCATGTCCGAATTTCCCAACGATGCCGCCGTCGCCCGCGCCGTTGCCGCTGCCCGGGGATCTCTTTCGGCGGAAGATGCTGCAAAACTGGAGCGCCTTGCCCGGAATAAAGATTCCATGAAAGGACTTACGTCCAAACTCAGCGAAAGGGATTGGGCAAACGTGATGCGGGTCATCAACGATCCAGATCTTCTGAAACGCGTCCTTTCCTCTTCTCAAGGAAAAAATATGCTTCACGAGTTTTTGAAGCGGATCAACTGATCGAAAGGAGAGACTTATGCCGGATTTATTTTCCAAAATTTCCGAGATCTTAAGCAACCCCGAATCGGCTCAAAAGATCCGGGAGATCGCTTCCACTCTTTCTTCGCCGGGAAACGGCGATTCTCCGGCGGAGGATTTCCCGGAATCGATTCCCGCCGATGCACCGGCGCTGCCTGCGTCCGGTTCTTTTGATTCCGCGGATCTGTTTTCCGGGTTTTCCGGTTCCGGTTCTCACAGCCGGGATCTGGCGCTTCTGAACGCCGTGCGCCCCTATCTTCGGGCTTCCCGGGCAGGAAAGATCGACAACGCCATCAAAGCTATTCGGGTCATCGACCTGCTTTCCGCGTTGAGATAAACGTTCGGACCGTTCAAAAAACTTGAACGGTCGTCTTTTTTTTGAAAGGAGTTTCGTGATGTATTCTTCCGTTTCCGAAGCAGAATATCAATTCCGCCGGGCAAAAGCCGAGGAAGATGCCCGCAGGGCATACGACCGTTCCGACCGTTCAAAGACTTTGCCTTCCGATGCCCCGATGCAGGAGCTTCCGGCTCAGCAAGCTGCTTCCGGGGGAATTTTATCTTCTTCGTCCCGAAGCGTGACGGGGGGATTTCTTTCCCGGATCAAAGACGACGATATTCTTCTTATCGCCATTTTGTTTCTGCTTTTTAACGAAAACAAAGAGGACGATCCGTTGATTCTGATCATTCTTGCGGTGCTCCTTCTGAGTTGATTTTGGCTGAAAATGGTACAAAAGTGGAACATTTCGGTAACGAAAAAGGAAAAGCACTTGTAAATTCTTCGTTTATAGTGTATTATAATATAGTATAATACTTGTCCTGTCCTTCGGGGCAAGACGATCTATTACGGAGGTTTGATATGCTGAAATTGAAAAACGAACACGGAAACATTATCATCGACGATAACGTCATCGCCGGGATCGCTTCCATTGTCGCTTCAGACTGTTTCGGAATCGCCGAAATGAAGGCGAAGAACGTTTCGGAACAGATTTGGGCTTTTCTGAAAAAAGACCGCAAAGATAAGGGCGTACACGTGTATTGCGAAAATAACCGTGTCTGCATTGACATTCATATTGCCGTGATCTACGGCGTGAATATTCCCGCCATCACCGAAAGTATTGCCCATAAGATCACCTATTCCGTTTCCGACTATATCGGTTTTCCCGTGGAAAAGGTGAACGTATTCGTGGACTCTGTCATCACGAAATAACCTTGAAAACGACGAAAAGGAATTTGACGAATTATGATTTTGAACGGAACATCTTACCGCGATATGGTGATCTCCGGGGCAAACAATCTTGCCAACGAACGTGAGAATATCAATCGCTTGAACGTATTCCCCGTCCCTGACGGAGATACCGGTATCAATATGAGTCTGACCATGGGTGCCGTCCGTAGCGACCTTCCTTCTTTTGAAGGAGACGTCAGCCAGGTTGCCGACAAGGTTGCCAATATGTTACTTCGGGGTGCCCGGGGAAATTCCGGTGTTATTCTTTCCCTGTTTTTCCGTGGCATTGCCAAGGAATGTAAAGGCAAACAAACCGTGGACGCTCCCGACCTTGCCGCTGCCTTCCAGCGTGGCGTAGACGCCGCTTATAAGTCGGTCATGAAGCCCACGGAAGGTACGATCCTGACCGTTATGCGGGTTTCTGCCGAAAAGGCTTTGGCAAAAGCAGAAGAATACAAGGGCAGAGTGGAAGACTTCATGCCCTACGTTCTTTCCGTTGCGGAAGAGACTCTTCAGCAAACTCCTGAAATGCTTCCCGTATTAAAGCAGGCAGGTCTTGTAGACGCAGGCGGCAGAGGATTGGTGGTTATTTTTGAAGGTATGGTCGGATATTTGCAGGGAAATCCCGTTGCCCTGCTGGATACCGACGATTCAGGATCCGAGGAAGAACCCGCTTCCGCCTTTGATCAGTTCAATACGGAAGATATCGTGTATCCTTATTGCACCGAGTGTATCGTGGGTAAGTCTGAGGCTTATCTCGGGGAAGGAAAAGCGGAAAAACTCCACAAATTCGTTCTCGGTGCCGGGGACAGCGCCGTCTTCGTGGACGATACCGACATCATCAAATTGCACGTTCATACGTCCGACCCGGGAAAAGTTCTGTCCGAAGCGTTGAAGTTCGGCTCCCTTCTGACGGTCAAGATTGAAAATATGAAAGAACAGCACTCCGCCCTCTCTTCCGGTGTCGCAAAAGACGTCCCTGCTGAGATATCTGTGGAAGAGCCTGCTCCGGAAGAAGTGACCGATGCCGCCCCCGAAAAGAAATACGGATTCGTTGCCGTTGCTTCCGGGGAGGGAATGGTCTCCGTGTTCCGGGATCTTGGTGCGGATCAGATGGTCATCGGAGGACAGACGATGAATCCCTCTACGGAGGATATGCTCAAAGCCATTCGTATGACCCCTGCGGAAAACGTCATCGTTTTGCCCAACAACAGCAATATTTATATGGTCGCCGCTCAAGCAGCCCTTTTGGTGGAAGACAAACACGTGGAAGTGCTCCGCTCTGTCTCACTGCCTCAGGGCATCAGCGCTATGTTGGCGTTTAACCCCGACGGAGAGGTGGAAGAGAACGTTACGGCAATGAAAGAAGCCATGGCTGCCGTATCCTCTCTGTCCATGACCTTTGCGGCGCACGATTCCACTTTCGATAACCGGGAGATCAAGGAAAATCAGATTCTCGGTCTGGTGGAAAACAAAGTCCGCTACGTCACCGATACCCGGGAAGAATGTATGGCAAACCTGTGCGACGATATCAAAGATGCCTGCGTGATCACCCTGTTCTACGGCGAAGGTGTCAGCGAAGCCGAGGCAGAAGCCATGCAAGCCATCATGCAAGAAAAACTGGGAGACGATGTTGACATCATGTTGGTCAACGGCGGTCAGCCGGTCTATTACTTCATTATTTCTGCCGAATAAGGCAAAAGGAATCAAAATGTCTCAACGCCGTTATGCTGCCGTGGGCGGACAGGCCGTGATGGAGGGGATCATGATGAAATCCCCCCTCCGTTCCGTTCTCGCCGTCCGTAAACCCGACGGAGAGATCGTCACCGAAGAAATGGCGACCACTTCCGTCCGGGAGAAATATAAGATCTTGCGCATCCCCGTTCTTCGGGGGTGTGTGGCTTTTGTTGAGAGCATGGTCGTAGGGTATAAATCCCTCATGCGCTCTGCGGAATTGGCTGGGTTGGAAGAGGAAACCAGCGGGAACAAGTGGGTTTCCGGATTGGTGATGGCGCTGTCTTTGATCCTTGGGGTCGGGCTTGCCGTAGGGTTGTTTCTGCTTCTGCCCCAACTTGCAGGAAAACTCATCACCACCTGGCTGCCCGAAGCCCGGGCATTGCGGATCTTGATCGAAGGAATGATCCGCATCGTCATTTTTATCTGTTACATTCTTGCTACGTCTCTGATGAAAGAAATGAAGGACGTATACCGGTATCACGGAGCAGAACATAAGACCATTTTTGCTGTGGAATCCGGTGTTGAACTGACGGTGGAAAATATCCGCCCTATGCCCCGGTGCCACCCCCGTTGCGGTACCAGTTTTATTTTTCTGGTGCTGTTGTTCTCCATCTTGTTCTTTACGTTGCTGCACGCTTTCGTCTTGCCGGACAATATCGAGGGACTTCCCCGGCTGCTGGTCCACGTGGCTTGTCTTCCGGTGATTGCCGGTTTTACCTTCGAGATCCAGCAATGGACCGGTCGGAAGGAGAACCTTTTTACAAAAATTATTTCCGCTCCCGGGAAAGGACTTCAGCGTATCACCACCGCAGAACCTACCGACGAACAGATCGAAGTTGCCATCGTTGCCGTTAACGCTTCTCTTACCAACGATGCGGGCGAAGTGGATTATACCCTCGCCTTTCCCCAAAAGAAACAATGAGTTTTTGGTCAGAATTGGAATCCCGGCTGTCTTCCGTTTCTTCTGATGCACCCCGGGAACTGTCCTTGATGGCAGAACAGGTGTGCGGAATTCCCTCGGATCAATTTCTGCTTCAGCGGTTGATTCGAACCCTTCCCGCCCCTTCGGAAGAACAAAAAAACATTCTTTGCGGATTTGTTTCCCGGCGTTGTGCAGGAGAACCCTTGCAGTATCTTTTGGGGTCTGCGGATTTTTACGGACGTACCTTTGCCGTCGCCCCCGGGGTTCTGATTCCCCGGTTTGATACGGAGATTTTGGTGGATACCGCCTTGTCGTTTCTCAAAGATGGAGACGCCGTCTTGGATCTCTGTGCGGGAACGGGCTGTATCGGTCTTACTTTGGGTGCGGAGAAAAAGGTAACGGTCACTGAGGTGGAAAAATTCGACGAAGCCTTTGGACTGTTACAGAAAAACGCACAGCGGATCTATCCTTCTGCACGCTTGATCCAGGGAGACGTTCTTACCGATGATGTGGAAGGAACTTACGATTTGATTCTGTCCAATCCCCCTTATATCCCTACGGAGGATCTGCAGACCCTTTCTGCCGAAGTGAAGAAAGAGCCTGTTACTGCTTTGGACGGGGGAGACGACGGACTTCTTTTTTACCGTGCCATCATTCGGAGCTTTTCTTCCCGGCTGAGATCCGAGGGGATTTTGTTGTTTGAATGTGGCATCGGTCAGGCCTCTGCCATCGAGGAATTGCTTCTTTCCGCCGGTTTTTGCGACCCTTTCAAAGTAAGGGATTACGGCGGTGTGATTCGGGTGGTCGGAGCAAAAAAATCAAGGGAGGAGACCCATGTCTGAATTGCAGATCGGCGTATTTGATTCGGGACTCGGAGGGTTGACCGCCGTCCGGGAATTGATGCAGATCTTGCCCGGAGAAAATATCGTCTATTTCGGCGACACCGCCCGGGTTCCTTACGGGACCCGTTCCCGGGATACTATCCGCACTTTTGCCGTTCAGGATCTCCGCTTCTTATTGGAGCAGGATCTGAAAGCGGTTTTGGTTGCCTGCGGTACGGTTTCGTCCGTTGCTCTCCCGGAATTGCAACGGATGACTGAAATCCCGGTGATCGGGGTGGTTCAGCCCACCGCTGTTTCTGCTTGCAGCGCCACGAGAAATAAAAAAATCGGAATCCTTGGCACTTCCGCTACCGTCAAAAGCGGGTCTTATCAATCCGCAATCCAAAAAATTGACCCTGAAATCACCGTCACCGCAACGGCGTGCCCCTTATTCGTTCCCTTGGTGGAAAACGGATATTTAGAAGGACCGATCACGGAACTTGCGGCGGCGGAATATATCAAACCCCTGCAGGACGCCGGGGTGGATACGGTCATTCTCGGTTGTACCCACTATCCCTTGTTGAAGCCGGTGTTGAGCAAATTGTTCGGCGACGGTGTCACCTTGATCGACTCCGGCAGGGAAGCGGCGCTGGCGTTGGCTGATATCTTACGGGAGAAGGGGCAGTTATCCCCGAGTCCCGAAGGGAAACGCCGCTATTTTGTCAGCGACGAAGTCAGTAATTTTTCGCATATCGCCGGAATGTTCTTGAACCGGAATATTGACGGACAGGTAGAAAAAGTCACCATTCGTACCGACGATTGAAAGGAAATTATGAAAACAGCCATTATTCGCATGGACACCACCCGGGACGGAAAACCCTTTTCCGATCTCTTTACCTACGGCACGATCCGTCGGGAACGAGGCGGTTACGTTGTGGAATTCGATGGAGAGAAAATTCTGTCCGAGATCGGTGACCACCTGCAATTCTACATTAAAAACAAAGATCACGTCCGTATTCAAGCGGACAACGGTCAGGATTCGGTGTTGTTCGATTTCCGAAAAGGGCCCACGGTGGAATGTCTTTCGGATAACCGCATGATGAATATCCACGTCACCACCCGGGAAATTGCATCTACCATGGACGAAAACGGGGGAGAATTGGATCTGAAATACACCATGTCCTTCCATCACATGCTTTCCAGTGAAACCGACATTCATTTGGAAGCCCGGGTCGTTTCCGAATGAGCCGCGAACAGTTCATGCGCCGTGCCCTTGCCTGTGCCGAAAAGGCAAAAGCCCTGGGGGAAGTTCCCGTGGGCGCGGTCATCGTCAAAGACGGAAAGGTTATTGCCACCGGTTACAATCGGCGGGAAACCGGGAAAAACGCGGTGCTTCACGCGGAGATGATCGCCATTCAGCGTGCCTGCAAAAAGGTGGGAGATTGGAGACTTTCCGATTGCGACCTTTATGTCACCCTCGAACCCTGTCCCATGTGTACCGGAGCTGTTATCAACGCCCGGATCCGCCGGGTGTATATTGGGGCAATGGATCCCAAAGCCGGTTGTATGGGAAGTGTTTGCGACTTGACAAAGAACCCCTTTAATCATCAGCCGGAAGTGGTTCAAGGCTTATTGGAAGAAGAATGTTCCCGTCAGTTGACGGATTTTTTCCAGGAATTGCGTACTGCTCAAAAGCCGGAACGAAAGGAGATCTTTCTCCGTTCCTTTACGCAAGACGATCTTCCGGTTTTGAAGCAATATTTGTATTCCAATCGGTCAAACCAAAGTATCTCTTTCATTATTGACCAATGGAATACAAAGACGTTTGAGGGGCGTTATTTCGAATCATTTGCCGTTACGGCAGACGGACAAACGGTAGGCTTTTGCCAATTGACTGAACAGTCCGGGAATACCGTAAGCATTAACGTTCACATCTTTTCTGATTTCCGGGGAAAACGCTACGGAACCCAATCGGTCCGGAAATTGCTTTCCCTGGCAAAAGAAAAAGGATATTCTTCCGCCACCGCGTCTGTTCGGAAAAACAGCGTTCCCGCCTGCCGTCTGTGCGAATCTGCCGGCTTTGTCCGGGCCGGGGAAACGGTGACGGTAAAAGGGCAGGAGCTTTGGAATTTAACTTATTTCCCCCGCGATTAAAAAAGAGCAACTTCGGTTGCTCTCTTGTTTTGAGGTTGGATATGGAATTGAGTGAAAAACGCGTAAAATACGCCTGTTATACGGTAAATATTATCATGGCGGTGGTCGGAAGCCTTTCTCCCGTTCTGTTTTTGACCTTTCGTTCTTTGTACGGAATATCTTATTCCTTGTTGGGGCTTTTGGTACTGATCAATTTTTGCACCCAATTGGGAATTGATTTGATCTTTTCCTTCTTTTCCCATCGGTTTAATATCCAAAAGACGGTAAAGACGATTCCTTACATTTCCGTGATCGGACTTTTGATTTACGGATTGATTCCCCTGTTTTTCCCTCAATGGGCATATCCCGGGCTTGTTGCGGGTACTTTTGTTTTTTCCGCCGCGTCCGGTTTGGCGGAAGTTTTGATCAGTCCGATCATTGCTGCGTTGCCGTCCAAAGACCCCGACCGGGACATGAGCCGATTGCACTCGGTGTTTGCCTGGGGCGTAGTAGGGGTAATTATCGTCAGTACGGTCTATCTGTTCCTGTTCGGCGGGGAATGCTGGCAAGGACTTCCCCTCCTTTTTTCAATCATTCCCTTTGTGTCCGCCGTACTTTTTTCCGGAACGGCGTTGCCCAAAATGGAAACCCCCGAAAAGGTATCCGGAGTATTACATTTGCTGAAAAACAAAGGGGTTTGGGTTTCGGTACTCGCCATCTTCTTTGGGGGTGCCGCAGAATGTACTATGTCTCAATGGGCGTCCGGATATCTGGAACAAGCTTTGGGAATTCCAAAGGTGTGGGGTGATATTTTCGGTGTTGCCATGTTTTCTTTGTTCCTCGGCTTTGGACGGACGTTGTACGGAAAATACGGAAAAAATATCGAAAAAGTCCTTCTTCTTTGCGGGATCGGATCCGCGGTGTGTTATTTGGTTGCCGCCCTTTCCCCCTTCCCGCTCTTGGGACTTTTTGCCTGTGCCTTTACCGGTTTTGCCACGTCCATGTTGTGGCCGGGAAATTTGATCGTGGCGGCAGAGCGGTTCCCTTCCGGCGGTGTTTTCATCTACGCCATGATGGCTGCCGGGGGAGATCTCGGCGTATCGGTTGCTCCGCAGCTCGTGGGGATTGTGACCGATGCTGCCGTTGCCCATCCTTCCGTCGTGTCAGCGGCGCAATCTTTGTCTCTTTCCTCCGAACAGTTGGCAATGAAATTGGGGATCCTTGCAGGTGCAATTTTCCCCCTGCTTGGGATTTTCGTTTACTCCTATCTTTACAAAACCCGAAAAAAAGAATGATTTTAAGAAAAAAGAGTGTACTGATCCGGTACACTCTCATTTTATAAGTATCTTTTACCCTAAAAATGTTTCCAGGAACACGGCTGCGCCGTCTTGTTCGACCGTTGCGGTGATGTATTTTCCGTGTTCTTTAACCGATTCGTCGGCGTTGCCCATGGCTACAGAAATTGCCGCGGCGTCCAGCATGGCAATATCGTTCCACGAATCTCCGATGGCAATCACTTTTTCCGGATCTAAATTCAAATAATCCACCACCGCATTCATAACGTAGGCTTTGTCGTGGTTTTGAGGAACGACTTCGGTATAATGATATCGTTCTTGTACTAGCGGATTTCCGAATTGCCGTAAAAAGGCAATATCTTCTTCTGTAACGTCCGCCAAAATGCCTATTTTGGTAATTGGTTCTAATTCACAGATCTTGAAGATTTCATTTATGTCGTCAAGGGGAAGATATTTCGGATTCGGTTTTTTATCCCATAAGGAGTAAACGGCGTATTCTCCTTCCAACAAGACGGGAATATCCCGGTTATAAAAGTGCGCCGCGATGGGTTGGCTTTGGTCTGCGGATAATCCGTCCGCCATCAGGACCTTTCCCCCGACGTTGACGTAGGCATAACAGCATAGATATCCGTCGAATTTAAATCCCCGGAAGGAATCTACGGGCAGATTGGACAGGGGGCGTCCCGTGTTCAGAAAAATTTTGTGTCCGGCGGCTTGGACCTCGGTTAAGGTCTTCAGCGTCCGGTCGGAAAACTGCCCTTCCCCTGCGGTCAAAAGAGTTCCGTCAAGGTCGAGAAAAATAGAATAAGACATAGCAAAAACCTCTTAGACCTTGTTCAAAACGTCCTTAATGGAGTACGCCGGGATCACTTCCAAACTGAAATTTCCTTTGGGTCGGTTCCGTGCCGGAATGACGGCTCGGGTAAATCCCAAAGAAGCGGCTTCGTGCAACCGCTTTTCAATGCCCGAAACGGCACGTAATTCCCCCGCAAGTCCGATTTCTCCGATGAATACGGTTTTTTCCGGTAAGACGAAGTCTTTTGCCGCCGAAATGATTGCCATGGCAACGCCTAAATCCGCCGCCGGCTCGTCCAACCGAAGTCCGCCGATGACGTTGACGTATGCGTCGCTTGCTCCGAAGAACAGACCGCACCGCCGTTCCAGTACGGCTAAAATCAGATTTAACCGTTGATAATCAAATCCCACCGCCGTTCTCCTGGGAGAGGGGAAGGGGGTTTTTGAGACCAACGTCTGCACTTCCGCAATGATGGGTCTCGTTCCTTCCATGACGCAGAGGGTGGCGATGCCCGATACGTTTTCCGGCTTGTCCAACAAAAACAGCTCCGAGGGATTCGGGATTTCCTTTAATCCTTCTTCCGTCATTTCAAATACGCCGATCTCGTTGGTCGACCCGAAGCGGTTTTTGATGGCGCGCAAGATCCGGTGGTCGCTGGAGCGTTCTCCCTCAAAATACAATACTGCGTCTACCATATGTTCCATGACCTTCGGACCGGCGATGGCACCTTCTTTGTTTACGTGGCTGACCACGAAGGTGGGAATTTCCATAGATTTTGCGATCCGCATCAATTCCGAGGTGCATTCCCGTACCTGGGGAACCGAGCCCGGGGCAGAGGTCATATCCTGCTGGTACATGGTCTGAATTGAGTCCACCACCAAAATGTCCGGGGCTGCCTCTTCGGTTCGATCGATGACGGCGGAAATATCGGTTTCGGATAAAATAAACAGATTCTCCGGATATTCTCCCACCCGGTCTGCCCGCAGCTTGATTTGCCGTGGGGATTCTTCTCCCGAAACGTAAAGGATCCGCAAACCCTGCATTTTCATGCACATCTGCAACAGAATCGTCGATTTTCCGATGCCTGGTTCTCCGCTGACTAAAATCAGAGAACCTTTTACGATGCCGCCGCCCAAAACCCGATCCAATTCGGAGATGCCGGTGGATTGTCTTAATTCACTCTCGGCAGTAATCTCCCGCAGCCGTTTGGGAACCGCCCGTTTTGAGGGGTCGGTTTTCGTTGCTAAGGTTACCGGCTTGTCCGGCTCCACCATCTGTTCAAAAAAGGAATTCCAGGCACCGCAGGCAGGACATTGACCTGCCCATTTGGGATTTTCATTTCCGCATTCGGAGCAAACGTATACCGTTTTGGTTTTATTTACCGTCTTTGCCATACCCTTTTTCCTGTTCCTTCCGTAAACGTAAATATTCTTGTAGAATTGCCTTTGTTTCTGCTTCGCTCAATGGGGTTTCCGGTCCGTACCCATAGGGACAGGGCATGATTTCACTTGAGGCAAACAGCCGGCAGATCAGCGGACGGTTTTCATAAACGGAGCAACCCCCGTCCTTCAGCTTCGGACAGGCTTCTCCCAAAAAATCAAAGCCTCCGCAACGGGTCTCTTCTTCCGGTGCGAATTGAATCCAGTTGTCGCAGCAACGCACGCACCCTTTTTTGCACCGGAACGAGGGGATTTTATCGTATAATTTTTGAATGGGTGTCTTTTCCATGGAATTTTACAGCCGGGCGATCTTAATACCGTTCATATACATATTGAACAAGGCAAAATAGTGCATCATATCGCCGTTGTGAATGTCGTCGTGATAGGTCTGCACCGCATTTTCAATGACGATGATTCGGTTATTGTTGTTGCTTTCGTTCCAATAGGCGCGCATGGCGAGGGCAAACTGCATAACGCAAATGTCGGTGCACCCCCCGACGATAACGATATTTTCAATTTCCTTATGTTTTGCAAGCCAGACCAGAAACTGCTTACAGAAAAATCCGTTGGTGGAGTTTTTTGGAATAATCTCGCCCACTTCTGCAAAGGATTCCAGTTCGGTGATGACTTCCTGCTCGTACTTATCTACACAATGTTCCGGATAGGTATCAAATTCTTCTGAATCGGGGGTGTGGGTATCTACGAAAAACAACTTGGGACTGTCCAGATAGTATTCGTTGACCTGTTTGATCTGAGGAATAATGGCTTTCAGGCGGTTCGACGCCAATTTCCCCTTCTTGAAAAATCCGTTGATGGTGTCCACGTTGACCACTACGGTGGCTTCGGGGTTGGTGATATAATTGCGGATATCTACCGTCACTTCCCGAATGGTCTTTTCATAAGGCGGTGTAAAAAACATGGCTCATTTTCCTTTCAATTCAGTAATGGCGGCGTTGCGGTCGGTTGCCTTGAATACCGACGAGCCGGCGACCAAAATATCTGCCCCGGCGTTGATTGCCAACGGGGCGTTTTCTCCGGTGATCCCGCCGTCTACTTCGATATGGGTATTCCACCCCTCCTGGGTGATCCTTTCCCGCAATGCCCGAACCTTTTCAAAACATTCTTCTTTGCATTTTTGTCCGCCGAACCCCGGTTCTACGGTCATGACCAGCACCAAATACAGATCCTTTAACCGAGGCAATACCGGGTCGATGGGGGTGGCGGGATTGATAACAAGCCCCGGTTTTTTGCCGCAAGCCTTGATCTTTGCAATACATTCGTCAATATCGCAATCGCTCTCTACGTGGAAGGAAATAATATCCGCTCCGGCATTTGCAAAGGCTTCGATGTAATTCTGAGGGCGGGTGATCATCAAATGCACGTCTAACGGAATTTTCGTGCAGCGGCGAATGGCTTGGGTGGTGGGTAATCCGATGGCAATATTCGGGACGAACAACCCGTCCATTACGTCCACGTGCAGATAATCCGCCGTAGAAATACTTTCAATTTCGCTTTTCAGATTTGCAAAGTCCGATGCTAAAAGGGAAGGGGAGATCTTAACCATAATTCAACGGTCCTTTCGTAGCGTATATTTTTATAATACTATGATAATATTAAGATTTCGCCACGAAATCGTGACATTTCTGAAAAGTCCGTTCCATCTTGACAATTTCTTTCCGAAATGCTATAATGGGAATGCAAAACGTAAAGTGCAAAATGATTGGAGATTTTTTAGAGGAGAACTTATGGCGAAGACCTTTGGTGTAATTATCCCCGCTGCCGGATCCGGTACCCGGTTCGGAGAAGATAAATTGATGTTCGACCTTTGCGGAAAACCGGTTTTGTGGCATACGCTGCAAGCTTTTGAACAGGCAAAAACAGTTACTGCTATCGTTGTTCCCACGCGAAAGGAAAGCCTTTGCTTCGTTCGGGAACTGACGGCGGAGTTTTCCAAAGTCGCCGCTGTGGTGGAAGGGGGAAAAACCCGTCAAGAATCGGTAATGCGCGGACTTTCGGCACTTCCGAAAACCGACTATATTTCGGTTCACGATGCCGCCCGCCCCTTGATCTTGCCGGAAGAAATCGACCGATTGCATCGAATCGCCGTAAAATACGGTGCCGTTTGTGCCGGGACTCCCGTGGTAGATACCATTCAGCAGGTGGACGGGGAAGGGTTTATTCTCCGCACCCCGAACCGAGAAACTCTTATGGCAGCCGCAACGCCCCAAATTTTTGAGTATTCTCTGTATCAGAAGGCTTGCCTTGAGGCTGCGGAACATTACACCGACGACGCGGGTATGGTTCGTGCCGCCGGCGGCAGGGTGAAAATGATTCACTGTCAAGGGGAGAATTTCAAGATTACCACCAAAGACGACGCCGTCCGGGCACAGCAAGTGCTTTTGAACCGCAGCGAAAAATAAACATTGCCGGGAAGATGTCTCTTCCCGGCTTTGCAATTATGACGTTTGTTTTTCCGTTTTTCCAATGAGCCGTAAACGGATCTCACGATCTAATTTCCGCAGTTCTGCCTCCGCTTCCTGCCGTGCTTTTCTGCCCTCCTCCCGGAGTTTCAGCATTTCGTCCAAGGTCTCGATAAGAAGTGCGTTGGTCTCTTTCAGAGTGCCGACGTTGACGCAGCTCCGTTCCGCTTCCCGGGCGACGGCAAGGGTGGTCTCTTTTAACGATTGGGCGTTTCGGCGGAGCAGAGCGTCGGTAATATCGGTGACCTTCGTTTGCATTTCAATGGCAGATTTTGAATTTTCCATGCCCAGGGTCAACACCATCTGACTTTTCCACAAGGGGATCGTGTTTACTACGGAAGACTGTATTTTTTCCGCCATGACCGTGTTGTTGTTTTGAAGCATACGGATCTGGGGTGCCATCTGCAAAGAAACGGCACGGGTCAATTCTAAATCGTGTAATTTTTTCTCAAAACGGTCGCATTGTTCCAAGGCGTCCCGCGATGCTTGTGCGTCAGCCGGATCGCCGCTTTCTTCTGCTTTCTTTTGCAAGGGAACCGCCCGTTCTTCCCGGAATCGTTCCAGGGCGTTCCGTCCGTTTTCCAAATACGAGGTCAGGGCTTCGTATTGCTCCCGATTCATGGAATACAGCATCTCTAACATTTCGATGTCCTTCATCAGAAGATCCCGGTGTCCTTGCAGCGAAAGTGCAATTTTATCCACTGCTTCGCAGGCGCGCCGATATCGGCTTTTTAATCCTTCCGCCGTCGCCGCAGGTTTGCGGAAGATCCGCATCATGCCGGATTTTTCTTCCGGGTCGGTGTCTTTCAACCTTACGATCAGTTCCGCGATCTTTCCGCTGACCTCCCCCAAATCTTTTGCCTTCAGATTTTCCAGAGCGATCTCCGAGAATTCCGCCACCCTCGCCTGTGCCTCTGCACCGTAATTCAGAACGCCGTTCACGTCGTTTAACGGGGGTACGGTTTGGGAATGTGTCTTATTCATCGCGCTGCTCCTTTTGGTTTAATTTTTTGTATAATACTGCCGTTTCTGCGTGAACGTTTAAGCGGACGGTCTGGTCGTTTCGGTCGCAGGTTTTTCGGAAGTTTGCGGCAATATCTTCCATAGCCTGTTCCATCTGCGCCATGGTTTCCAAAATCGACGGATTCCCCTCGTTACATTCTTCAAACGTTGCATAAGCGGTAAAATATTTCAAAAACGTCGGCAGATAGTATTCCGTAATCTCTCTCCGCGCCGACCGGGATAAAAAGGGAAGGCTGTTTTCGCATTGTTTTAGTTCTGCGGTGACGTCGTGTCCGCCCCGGGAAACGGTTCGGTTTTTGATTTTTTCCACCGTTCGCCGCAACTGCCTCAGATCCCGATGCCAGCTTCCGGGAATCGCCGGGTCTTGTTTCGGATAGAGAATTACGGCACATAAAAGAGTGATCCCCAACGACAAAAGTCCCAAAAGCAATATTTTTACCCAAGGAAATCCGAGGATCATTGCCCCTAAGATCAGCACTCCCGGGTAGACGGGAATTGCTCCCAATACCCGTAACCGTTTCCCCATAGCGTTCTCTCCCTCTGCACTTGACAAATCAAGGAATTTGATGTATAATACCAATATCAATAAATGTCTTGCCCCGAAGGTTTATTCCTTGGGGGAGAAGGAGAAGATTTATGAAATGTCCCTATTGCGGATGTATGGACAGTAAGGTTTTGGATTCCCGCCATTCCGACGATCGTATCAAACGCCGCCGGGAATGTGAAGCCTGCGCCCGGCGGTTCACGACCTTTGAGGTAGTAGAACATTCCCCCCTGGTCGTGGTAAAAAAAGATAAGTCCCGTGAGATCTTTGATCGGGAAAAGATCTTATCCAGTATGCTGAAAGCTTGCGGAAAACGTCCCATTCCTTACACGGTGCTGGAGCAGTCTGCCGCCGACATAGAAAACGCCTTGGTCAGCGATCTGGATAAAGAAGTTTCTTCTTCCCGTATCGGAGAAATGGTAATGGAAAAATTGAGAGAGATCGACGACGTCGCCTACGTTCGATACGCTTCCGTTTACCGTCAGTTCAAGGATACGGAATCTTTCATGGAAGAGCTGAAAAATATTCTCAGCAACCGGGGATATACCGTTTCCGAAAAAGAATAATGGAAAAAGATACCGAAAATTCCGTCGAATATGTTCCAAATATTTTGCAATTTGTATGATTGACAAACTCACTGTATTATGATATAATATATACAGACGACCCGTCCGCGGGTCTTCGCTTCGGTTCTTTGCGACTGACGGAAGTGGATTTACCACATGAAACAAAGAACTCGTATTGCCGACCGTCTGGGCACACTTCCGAAGGGGAGCGTGCCCTTTTTTGTTTGTTGGAAGGAGAGAACAGTATGAAAAAAATCGGTATCGTTATGGGGAGCGACAGCGACCTTCCCGTGATTCGGAAAACTACCGCGGTTTTGGATTCTTTTCAGGTCCCTTATGAAGTCCACGTATATTCCGCCCACCGTACACCCGTAGAGGCTCGGGATTTTGCTTTGAACGCCCGCTTCAACGGCTTTGGTGCAATCATCGCCGTTGCCGGAATGGCTGCCCATCTGGCAGGAGCTTTGGCGGCAAACACTACTCTCCCGGTTATCGGAATTCCTGCAGAATCCGGTCCTTTAAGCGGCATGGACGCCCTTCTATCCACCGTTCAGATGCCTACGGGAATCCCCGTCGCAACCGTCGCCGTTAACGGCGGGGGCAACGCCGCTCTGCTCGCCCTTCAGATTTTGGCTGTGTCGGATCCTGAAATAGCGGCGAAATTAGATGCGAAACGCGTCTCAGACGCAGACGCCGTCCGGGGCAAGAACGCCGCCGTAGAAGCGGAATTTAATCACTGAGTTTTTTAACCCTGTTATAATTCTTTTACGAAAGAGGTACAAACCATGGAAAATCTCAAGCTCGTCTACACCGGAAAGACCAAAAACGTTTACGCTCTCGACAACGGAAATTACCTGCTCAAATTCAAAGACGACTGCACCGGCAAGGACGGTGTGTTCGATCCCGGCGAAAATGCAGTGGGTCTCACCATTGAAGGGGTGGGCGACGTAAATCTGCGTATGTCCATCTACTTTTTTGAAAAGATCAACGCCGCCGGCATCAAAACTCATTACGTCAGCGCAAATCTGAACGACACCACCATGGAAGTTCTTCCCGCCAAAGCCTTCGGGAAGGGCTTAGAGGTTATCTGCCGGTACAAAGCCGTAGGTTCCTTCTACCGCCGTTATTCCGATTATATCGAAGAAGGCGCAGACCTGCCCGCTTACGTGGAAACCACCTTCAAAAACGACGCCAAGGGCGATCCCCTGGTCACCAAAGACGGTCTTGTGGATCTGGGCGTGATGACTGCCGAACAGTACGATTCTTTGAAGTCCATGACCCAAGCTATTACCAAGATCGTTGCCGACGACCTGAAAGAAAAAGGTTTGGATATGTACGATATTAAATTTGAATTCGGCTACGATGAAAAGGGCGAAGTTATGCTCATCGACGAAATCGCTTCCGGCAATATGCGCGTTTATAAGGACGGCGAATACGTCGATCCTCTGACCCTGAACAAATTGTTCTTTGCCTGATTTTAACATCTTTTCGGACCGCACACGCCCTGTATGTGCGGTCCGACCCTTGCTTTAGAATCTTTTTATCTCATATTCCTATGGAGGACTTTACCAAATATGGGTGGATACTTTGGCGCAGCTTGCAAACACGATGCCGTAGCCGACGTCTTTTTCGGGACCGACTACCATTCTCATTTAGGCACACGCCGTGCCGGAATGGCGGTCTATGACCCGGTCATCGGTCTGCAACGCGAAATTCACAACATTGAAAATTCCCCTTTCCGTACTAAGTTCGGGGACGTTTTTGAGGAAATGAACGGTTGTTCTGCCATCGGCTGTATCAGCGATTATGATCCTCAACCTCTCCTCATTCGTTCCAGACTCGGTACCGGTGCCGTTTGTTTTATCGGTGCGATCAACAACGCCGAGGAACTGATCGACCGGTACCTGAACGACGGCGGCGGTCATTTCAACGCCATGACCGGCGGAAAGGTCAATAACACGGAACTGGTGGCGGCTCTGATCAATCAGAAAGATACTTTCGTGGAAGGGATCCGCTTCGCACAAGAGGTAATCGAAGGTTCCGTGACGCTTATGATCCTTATCGATAACGGCTCTATTCTTGCCGCCCGGGACAAATGGGGCAGACTTCCCGTTCACGTGGGCAGAAGTGAGGACGGCTACTGTCTTTCTTTCGAATCTTACGTCTGTGAAAAACTGGGGTACGAATGTTACAAAGAATTGGGGCCGGGCGAAATCGTTTCGGTCACATGCGACGGCGTTACCCAATTATCTGCTCCCGGAAAAAAGAAAAAAGTTTGTTCGTTTCTTTGGAGTTATTACGGTTTCTCCGCATCTACCTACGAAGGAGTTAACGTGGAGATGATGCGGTACCGCAACGGCGAAATTATGGCGCGGAACGATGAACTTGCCGGAAACGCCAAAAACGTGGATTACGTGGGCGGGGTTCCCGATTCCGGTACCCCTCACGCCATCGGCTATGCCAATAAGAGCCGGATCCCCTTCGCCAGGGCGTTTATCAAGTATACTCCAACCTGGTCCCGTTCCTTTACCCCTGCCCGGCAGAGCGACCGGCTGAAGATCGCCACCATGAAGCAAATTCCCGTTCATGAACTGATCCGAAATAAATCCCTGCTTTTCGTGGACGATTCTATCGTTCGGGGAACGCAGCTGAAGGGAACGGTGGATTTTCTGTACGACCACGGCGCAAAAGCGGTTCACATGCGTTCTGCCTGCCCGCCGATCATGTACCCCTGTAAATATCTGAATTTTTCCCGCTCCAATGGCGAGATGGACTTGATTGCCCGCCGTACCATTTACGAGCTGGAAGGGGAAGACGGAGAGAAGTATTTGGACGAATACCGGGACAGCCGTACCGAACGGGGGAAAAAGCTCCGTCAGACCATTTGCGATAAATTCCACTTTGCTTCTTTGGAATTTCAATCCCTGGAAGGGTTGATCGAATCCATCGGTCTTCCTGCCGAGGATCTTTGTACTTATTGTTGGAATGGAAAAGAATAAATTTTGACATAGAAACGGAAGGAGAATTCTTTATGCATCCTCAATCCAAATCGGACAGTTACGCTGCTGCCGGCGTTGATATTACCGCCGGTTACAAAGCGGTAGAATTGATGAAAAACACGTTGCCCGCACGAAAAACGAAGGCTGCCTCGATGACGTCGGGGGGTTCGGCGGCTGCTTCGGACTGCCCGTTGCCGGTATGGAAGAACCGGTTCTGGTCTCCGGCACCGACGGTTGCGGAACGAAAGTAAAATTGGCAATCCTTATGGATAAGCACGACACGATCGGTATTGATGCCGTTGCTATGTGCGTGAACGATATTATCTGCGTCGGGGCGAAGCCTTTGTTCTTCCTGGACTATATCGCCTGCGGAAAAAATATCCCCGAAAAGATCGCCGCCATCGTCAGCGGTGTCGCCGAAGGCTGCGTTCAGTCCGGTGCCGCTCTGATCGGCGGAGAAACGGCGGAGCACCCCGGCATGATGCCCGTGGAGGATTACGACCTGGCGGGCTTTGCCGTCGGGATCGTGGATAAGAAAAAGATTTTGGATAATACCCGCATGACGGAAGGTGACGTTGTGATTGCCTTGGCTTCCACCGGAATCCACTCCAACGGCTTCAGCCTCTGCCGTAAAGTGTTTGATATTGACAATAACAATCCCGACCTCTACGTGCCCAGAGAAGAGCTGGGTGGAAAGACCGTTGCCGAGGCACTTCTCGTTCCCACCAAGATTTATGTAAAATCCGTTCTTGCTCTGTTGGAAAATGTGGACGTGAAGGGGATTTCCCACATCACCGGCGGCGGATTTTATGAAAATATCCCCCGCTCCATTCCCGACGGTCTTGGGGCGAAGATCAATAAAAGCGCCGTTAAGGTTCTTCCCATTTTCGATCTGATCGCGAAAACCGGAAATATCCCCGAACGGGATATGTTCAACACCTACAATATGGGTGTGGGTATGAGCATTGTCGTTCCCAAAGACGAAGTGGATACCGCCCTTGAGATCCTCAGAGCACACGGGGAAGATGCCTACGTCATCGGTGAGATCATCGCTTCCGACGATAAGGTGACCATATGCTGAACACTACCCGAATCGCCGTCCTCGTATCCGGTGGCGGAACCAACCTTCAAGCTCTGATCGATGCAGAAAAAACCGGAATGTTCGGCAACGGAAAAATTTCCCTTGTGGTGGCATCGAAACCGGGAGTCTACGCTCTGCAAAGAGCTGCGGATAACGGAATCCCTTCCAAGGTTTTGCCCCGAAAGGCGTTTGAATCCATCGCCGATTACTCCAAAGCCTTGACGGATACGCTGAAGGAAGACAACATCGACCTTGTGGTTCTGGCAGGTTTTTTGACCATCATTGACGAACAGGTTTATCAAGCCTTCCCCAACCGTATCATCAACGTTCACCCGGCGTTGATCCCTTCTTTCTGCGGAAAAGGGTATTACGGACTGCGCGTTCACGAAGCGGCGTTGGAGAAAGGCGTTAAAATTTCGGGTGCTACGGTCCATATTGTTACCCCCGAATGCGATGCCGGGCCCATTATCCTGCAAAAGGCGGTGGAAGTCAAGCCCGACGACACCCCCGAAACCTTGCAGCAACGAATCATGGAAGAAGCGGAATGGAAGATTCTGCCCGAAGCGGTCAAATTGTTCTGCGAAGGGAAGATCCGGGTCGTTGACAACAAAGTAATTCTTGATTGAAGTCCGAAAGGAGATTGAAAATGAATATTTCCACCATTGAAAAAGAATTAAATTCTCTGGCATATCACGGCAGAGGTATCATTATCGGAAAATCTTCCGATGGGAAAAAAGCAATTACCGCCTATTTTATCATGGGCAGAAGTGAAAACAGCCGTAACCGGGTCTTCGTCGCCGAAGGGGAAGCCATGCGTACCAAGGCCTTTGACGAATCCAAAATGACCGATCCTCACCTTATTATCTATTATCCCGTCCGGGTTCTCGGAAACAAGACCATCGTGACCAATGGAGATCAGACCGATACCATCTACGATCTGATGGACAAGCAAATGACCTTTGAACAGGCTCTCCGTACCCGGGAATTTGAGGACGATGTTCCCAATTTCACCCCCCGCATTTCCGGTATCATTCACCGCGAAAAGGGGGAGATGAATTTTGCCCTGTCTATTTTGAAGTCTGCCGAGGGAGATGATTCTTCCTGCGAACGGTTCACTTACGCCTACAATAATCCCATCAACGGCAGAGCAAAATTTATCCATACCTACAATTGCGACGGCAATCCCCTTCCTTCTTTCGAAGGCGAACCCAAAACGTTGGAATTGCCCGACACCGACATTGATTCTCTGACCGATCTGATTTGGAAAAATCTGAATCAGGATAATAAAGTTTCTCTGTTCGTCCGCTATATTGATTTGGAAAACGGTGAGACCGAAACGCGAATTGTCAATAAAAACAAATAAGGGAGAAGCAAAATGAAAGAATTTGAATTGAAATACGGTTGTAATCCCAATCAAAAACCCGCGAAAATTTTCATGCACGACGGAAGTGAACTCCCCATCGAAATTCTTTCTGGACGTCCCGGCTATATTAACTTCTTGGACGCCTTCAATTCCTGGCAGTTGGTGAAAGAACTGAAAGAGGCTCTCGGACTTCCCGCAGCAGCTTCCTTCAAGCACGTTTCTCCTACCTCTGCCGCCGTTGGCACGCCGTTGCCCGAAAAACTCAAAAAGGCTTGTTTCGTGGACGATATCGAAGGATTGGACGAAAATCCTTTGGCTTGTGCCTATGCCCGCGCCCGGGGGACCGATCGTATGTGCTCCTACGGAGACTGGGTCGCCCTCTCCGACGTTTGCGATCTGATGACTGCCCAGCTGATCTTCCGGGAAGTCTCCGACGGCGTGATCGCTCCCGGTTATACCGATGAAGCGTTGGCTCTTTTGAAGACCAAGCGTAAGGGTAACTACAACGTGGTCAAAATTGACCCCGATTACGTTCCCGACGCCATTGAACACAAACAGGTTTACGGCATTACTTTTGAACAAGGAAGAAACGACGTTCGTATTGACGCCAATATGCTGGAAAACGTCGTTACCGAAAACAAGAATCTCCCCGAATCCGCAAAACGGGATTTGGTAGTTGCCCTCATTACCCTCAAATATACCCAATCCAATTCCGTTTGCTATGCTGTTGACGGTCAGGCAATCGGGGTCGGTGCCGGTCAGCAGTCGAGAATCCATTGTACCCGTCTTGCCGGCGGAAAGGCAGACACCTGGCACCTGCGTCAGACGGACAAGGTTTTGAACCTTCCCTTCAAGGAAGAGTTATCCCGCCCCGAACGGGATAACGTCATCGACGGCTATATCAACAAAAACGAAGAAGACGTTTGTGCCGAAGGAATTTGGCAGAAATACTTCACCGTCCGTCCCGAACCCTTCACCTCCGAAGAGATGAAGGCATACCTCGCTACTATTCGCGGGGTTGCCCTCGGTTCTGATGCATTTTTCCCCTTCGACGATAACATTCAGCGCGCCTACGCCAGCGGTGCAGATTATATCGCAGAACCCGGCGGCTCTATTCGTGACGACGTGGTTATCTCTCGTTGCAATGAACTCGGCATCGCTATGGCGTTCACCGGACTTCGACTGTTCCACCACTAAAAAGGAGATTGCACATGAAACTTCTTGTTGTTGGAAGCGGCGGTAGAGAACACACCATTATTAAGAAATTACGTGAAAATTCCGACGTGGCCGAAATTTTTGCTCTCCCCGGAAACGGCGGTATCGCCGCAGACGCCACTTGCGTTGACATCGGCGCTAAAGATATCGAAAATATTGTAAAATTTGCCATTGATCAAAATATTGATTACGCCGTCGTGGCTCCCGACGATCCGCTGGTTCTCGGGTGCGTTGACGCGCTGAACGAAGCGGGGATCCCCTGCTTCGGACCGAAAGCGAACGCCGCTATCATCGAAGGCAGTAAGGTCTTTTCCAAGGATTTGATGAAGAAATACGGAATTCCTACGGCGGAATACGAAGTCTTTACCGAAATGGAGCAGGCGTTGGAATATCTGGAAACAGCACCTATTCCCACCGTCATCAAAGCCGACGGGCTGGCTCTGGGGAAGGGCGTTGTCAT
>JAZNDV010000122.1:0-2000 GCA_045588285.1 Eubacteriales bacterium | reverse complement strand
ATTTTGCCGATTACGATACCACCGTTCATTTCATTTCCATGGAAGAACTGAAACAAAACCACGCCGGTCTCCCCCACGGCGGAAGCGTTTTACGCACCGGAACCACCGGTTGGAATGACGAGCACAAACACGTCATCGAATACAAACTGACTTTGGATTCCAACCCGGAATTTACCGCAAGCGTCATCACGGCTTACGCCCGGGCGCTTTACAAAATGCACAACCGGGGCGTCAACGGCTGCGTCACCGTCTTTGACGTGGCTCCCGCAGACCTGTCTCCCCTTGACCCGGAAGAATTACGGGCAAAGATGCTGTAATAGGACGGGGTGTTCTTTTCTTTCTTTTCATGAGAAAAGAAAGAAAAGCAAAATCCGATGGATTTCATTCGCCGGAAAAAGGAATAATTTGGGTGTCTCCATTTTTTGGAGACACCCGTTTTTTATAATTTCAACAAGCGTTTTGCATTCCCCGAAAGGATTTTTTCCTTTTCCGTATCGGTAAGCAATCTGTCGTTTACGACCCCGCCCACAAACATGCCCGGACTACAAACCGGGTAGTCTGACCCATACAGGATCCGATCCGCACCCATTTCGTCGATGGCGCGACGCAGCATTCCGTAGCGGAACAACCCGGTACCGGAAATATCCAGATAGTAATTTTCGCTCATTTTTGCGCGAGCAATATGGCGCAGAAGTTTCGGACAGTCTCCCGGATGGGCAGCGACAAACAAAACGTCGGGATGCGATTTGACCATCTCGTCCATTTCATCATCGTCCATAGAATGGAAATTAACAATCATTCCAAGTTTTCCGGCTTCGTCCAGCAGCGCAGAAAAATCAGAGCGGTTGTATCCACTCCAACCGTCGCTATAAGGAACCAATTCCCCGATCAGATTCACCCCAAGCGCCTTCATGCGATGCATTTCTGCCAGTGACTCTTCGGGAAAATCCGGATGAATGTGAAACCCGGGAATGTAAAAATCTCCATACAATTCCTTTAATTTCAATGCCGTTTCGTTGTTCCGGTGAATGGAACTCCAATACGTTTCTCCGGGGATCTTCCCTTTGATAACCGAACCGCAGATTTTAGAAACTCCCAAGCGTTTCATCTCTTCTTTGGTCTGTTGCGGACTCATATCACAGTAGTTGATGTGAATACAGATATTATTCTTTTCTTCGATAAAAGGATGGGTGTGAAAGTCGATAATTTCAAAATCCCGTTTCATTGTGTTTCCCTCTGTTTTTTAAGATTCCCCCCACAAAAACGTGAGGGGAACCAGTGATGTTTTTATTTTGTCAACAATTCAGCGATTTGAATGGCGTTGGTCGCAGCCCGCTTGCGAACCTGGTCGCCGCAGCACCATAAAACGATACTGTTATCATCGGTCAGGTCTTTGCGGATCCTTCCCACGAAGACTAAATCCTGATCGGAAGTATCGAGGGGCATGGGATATTTCTTTTCGGCGGGGCTATCGACCAATACGCAGCCGGGAGCGTTGGCGACGGCTTTCTGAACCTGCTCCACGGTCAGTTTATCAGCGGTTTTGACCGTTGCCATAATCGAGTGGGAACGAACCACGGGAACACGGACGCAGGTGCAGGTAACGGTCAATTCAGGCAGGTGCATGATCTTTCTGCCTTCGTTCTGCATCTTCATTTCTTCGGAAGTATAGCCGTCGTCGTTGAATCCTCCGATTTGGGGGATCAGGTTTGCGGCGATCTGATAGGGGAAGGTATTACAAACCACCGGTTTGCCTTCTGCTAAAGCCTTGGTTTGTTCTTCCAATTCCACGGGACCGGCTGCCCCGGCACCGCTGACTGCCTGATAAGTAGAGGCAACCATGGATTGAATGGGGGACAGTTTATTGATTCCGTTGACTGCGACCAAGGTGATGATCGTAGAACAGTTGGGATTTGAGATGATCCCCTTATTGTTTTTCGCATCGCCGCCGTTGATTTCGGGAACGATGAGGGGAACCTCGGGATCCATACGGAATGCGG
>JAZNDV010000121.1:0-2822 GCA_045588285.1 Eubacteriales bacterium | reverse complement strand
GTGGCTCCTGGAATTCGGATTGATCAACGAACCGATCCTTTGGACCATCGACACCGACGTTATGTGGCCGGTATGTATCATCATTCTTCTTTGGTCCTCCGTCGGTACGTCCTTCCTGACCTTTATCGCCGGTCTTCAGACCGTGGATAAGTCTCTTTATGAAGCAGGTGCCGTAGACGGAATCAAAAACCGCTGGCAGGAATTGTACTTTATCACCCTTCCCCAGATGCGCGGACAGCTGCTTTTCGGTGCAGTTCTCGCTATTACCGGCGCATTCAGCGTAGGGTCCACTATTTTCGGAAATCCCACCCAAGACTATACGTTGTACACCTTGTCCCTTCACTTGAATGACTACGGCGGAGTTCGTTTTGAGATGGGCTATGCCTGCGCGATTGCAATGGTAATGTTCGTTATGACCTACGTCGCGAACCAAGCCATTCGGTTTATCATCGGCAGAGTCGGTAAATAAGGAGGTTGAACGAAATGAAGATAGAAAATGCGAAACTTCCCAAGAGCGAAACTGTCGGATTTTTCCGAAAGCGTCCGAAATACGACGAAGAAGGCAACCTTATTTATTATAAGAAGAAAAAACTCATCAAAAACCGCGTAAACCGGTCTGCCGGCGGCGACGTTACGATGATCTTGTTCCTTCTCGCCGTTGGGGTGATCATGGCGTTCCCCATGGTGTACGCTATTTCCAACTCCTTTAAGCCTCTTCACGAACTGTGGCTGTTCCCCCCCAACCTGATCGTTAAGAATCCGACGCTGTCAAACTACAGCGATATGTTCACGATCTTGTCCAATACCACCATTCCGTTTGCCCGGTATTTGTTCAACACGTTGTTTATTACCGTTGTTGCAACCTTCTTGCGTATCGTTTCCGCTTCTATGGCGGCGTACCCTCTTTCCAAGTGGAAGTTTAAGGGGAAAACGGCGATCAATAAAATGATCACCATCAGCTTGATGATCTCTGCTCCCGCTGCGGGATACGCCAGCTATATGATCATCTCGGTTCTGGGATTTGTCGATACCTGGCTCGTTTACTTTATTCCTGCCCTTGGATCTTCCTTCTCCCTCTACCTGATCCGCGGATTCGTTGATCAGTTCCCCGATTCGGTTTTGGAGGCGGCGCGCATTGACGGTGCAGGAGACTTCCGGATCTTCTGGAGCATTTTAATGCCCAATATGAAGCCTGCCTGGATGACGCTGATCGTCTTCTCGGTTAAGGATTACTGGAATCAAGGTGCGTCCATCTACATTTACCGTGAAGAATTGAAGACGTTGAACTACGCTTTGGGGCAGATCAATTCAGAAGGTTTGGCGCGTGCAGGCGTTGCCACCGCAACCAGTGTTTTAATGATGATCGTTCCGATTATAACGTTCCTGATTACGCAAAGTAATATCATTGAGACGATGGCTACGTCCGGTATGAAAGACTAAGGGAAGGAGAGTATTTGCAATGAAACAAAAGTTCATTAAGACCCTCATTGTTATGGTACTTACCTTCGCAGTCGTCTTTTGTTCCGTTCTTTCGGCGTCTGCTCTTCCCATTAACAATGTGAACAATTCTTATTTCTATAACGTAGACGGCAAAGACGCCGCAGCGCCGGTTGCCTTTACCGTAGAGAAACTGATCTCCGTTTTGGATATCGTCCCGAACGCGAAGGTCGACACGGCATTTACTCCTGAGGATATTTGCTACAAAAACGGACTTCTGTATATTCTCGATTCCAAAGGAAACTCCGTTTACGTTTTGGACGAACAGTATCAACTGGTTTCCACGATCCATAATTTGACCGGAGATATTCCGGAACTTGCCCTGACAGGAGAAACGGTGGAAGGGGAAGGCGGAGACGGACAGGAAGTTGTGATCACCGGCAACAAATACGTATTGAATAGCCCTCAGGGAATCTTCGTTACCGATGACGGAACGATCTACATCTCTGATACGGAAAACCAACGGATTCTTGCTTGTGACCTGAACGGCAAAGTTCTGAAGGTTCTGCAGGCGATTAAAATTTCTGTTCTGGGAGATGGCTACCTCTTCAAGCCCACCCGCCTGGTCGTGGATAATATGGGAGACGTTCAGGTTATCTGTTCCGGGATCAACCGAGGAATCGTGCAGATCACCAGCGAAGGAAAGTTTAACGCTTTCTTCGGTACGCCCAAAGTTATCGTCAATCTTGGCGAGCGGATCTGGCGGAATTTTGCCACCGAAGAGCAGTTGGCTCAGATGGTTACTTATACTCCCACCGAGTACAGCAGCTTGACCATTGACAACCGGGGATTCATTTACGCTACGATCTCTGCGTTGGACGAGGCTGCCGTGAAAGCCCTCTCTTCCTTGTCTATCGATACTACCTATGCTCCGGTCCGGAAGCTGTCCGCCGACGGAACGGATATGCTCCGCCGCAAAGGACTCTCTTCTCCTATGGGAGACCTGACGTGGCCGACTATTATGGGATATGCTCCTAAGATCGTGGATATTGCCGTAGATGAGGAAAGCGGCCGGTATACCATTCTCGATCAGATGACCGGGCGGTTTTCCACCTACGATACGGACGGAAACCTTCTCTATATTTGCGGCGGCTCCGGATCTTCTGTAGGTACGTTCCAGATGGCGTCGGCGTTGGATATCAACGGAAATTACGTCTACGTTGCGGATTCGCTGAATAATACCATCACCGTATTCAAAGCTACTCCCTACGTTCTTTCCATCAACAATGCAGCAGAAGCGACAGCCGCCGGATATTGGGCGGAATCCATTCCCCTTTGGAAGGACGTTCTGAGTTATAACTCCAACATGTATATTGCCAATATCA
>JAZNDV010000120.1:0-3926 GCA_045588285.1 Eubacteriales bacterium | reverse complement strand
CATACCCCAAATCCCGCCGGCTTCGTCGGTGGTTTTGGTGATAACGTCCAGCATTGCGTCACGGTCCCATTCCTCTTTTTCCCAGTATTCCTGAGGATCGGTCGCACCGTAAGTTTTTACCAGATCTTTGTTATAAACGACTTGGTAATAGGGAAGGGGCGTGCAGTCTACCCACAACGCGGGAGAAACGCCGTAGAAGGTTCCACCTGCCATCATGGATTCCCGGGCAGCAATGTTCCCCCATTTTTCCATGTTCCAGAAGTCAATGATATTATCGACAGCCAAAAGATCCTGCATCAGAGAATCTTCGCCGCCGGTACCGAGACAGCTGCGCAAATAAGCGTTTTTATCAGCAAAAGCGATATCACCGCCGTCTTCTGCAAAGACCAGGGACTGCATCTGAGTTACGAAGTCAGCGCTGTAAGCGATCTGCTTGAAGCTGATCGTACAGCCGTACAGTTCTTCGATGTCAGAAAGCCGGGTTGCGATCTTGGTCCCCATCTTGGAGTCTTGCGCGTATCCAAAGGGATCTTTTTCTGCGTTGTGCTGAATGATGATGTAGTTTTTGCCGGCAGTTTCGTCAACGGGACGGGTCGGCATACCGCCCTCACTGCTCGGATCGTCCGTCGGATTTTCCGTGCCGCCGCAGGCAGCCAGCGCAAAGACCATCAGAAGAGCAAGGAGCAGTGATAACAATCTTCTTGCGATTTTCATAACTGATACCTCTTTCGAAAAAATGATTTTGCCCGAAACGCGGGCTTTCGTGTATACCATTATAATGGTTTTTCGCGATTTTGTCAAGCATTTCTCTGAAAATTTGGAATTAAATCACAACAATCGTCGTAATGCCCAAAAAACGAGCCGGATTTCTGTGCGTTTTGACGAATTGTTTTTTAATTTTTCCGACGGAATCAATAGCCGGAGTGCAGTTCCAACGACGTATCGTTCTCCACCCATTCCTTGATCACGTCAATGACCCGGTATTCGGTCTCCGTATCCCGAATGACCACGGTGGAAATGCCGGCGTTGATGATCAGGCGTTTGCACATGGAACAGGAGTTGGTTCCCGCTACCAGCGAACCGTCTTTGGGGTCTCTGCAAACCATATACAGGGTTGCTCCGATCATTTCGTCCCGGGGGGCGACGATGATGGCGTTTGCTTCGGCGTGAACCGACCGGCAAAGTTCGTACCGTTCTCCGCTTGGAATGTTGTATTTTTCCCGAAGACACCAACCCAGATCACAGCAATTCTGCCGGCCTCTCGGGGCACCGTTGTATCCGGTGGAAATAATGGTGTCGTTTTTGACGATCACCGCGCCGTAAGTCTTGCGAAGACAGGTACTGCGTTCACAAACCGTACCGGCAATGTCAAGATAATAATTTTCCTTGTCTCTGCGAATCATGGGAAACCCCTCCTTCCTTTTCTCCATTATAACACAGGCACGGGGGGAAATCAAGAAAAGCACGGAATCGTTGCAAAAAAGTTACAAACCCCTCTTGACGGACGGCGGTTTTCGTGAGATAATAAGGGGGGAAGAACGGAAGCACTGTTTTTCCGTTTCCCATTTTCCATTCAGAGGAAGGGTTTTTTCCATGAACGAAGATTTTCGCGCGCGCATTGACCGCTACGTCAGAAGCATGGTGAAGGGGTATTTTCCCGCCGCTGCCGGGAACAAGATCATTCACGATCCTATTTGGGGATCGGTGGTGTTTTATCCTTGGGAAGTACGGCTGATCGACTCCCCTTTATTTCAGAGACTTCGCAACGTCAACCAGGTGGGGTTGGCGGATTCCACCTATCCTGCCGCCCGGCACACCCGGTTTGAACATTCCCTGGGGACTGCCGCCATCGCTTCCCGCATGATGGAGCAGTTGTATTCCGAATCCCGCCGGCGTCCCGATGTTGCGTCGGTCATCGGGGAAGACGAGATCCGCTTGGTGCGCCTTTCCGCCCTGTTGCACGACGTAGGGCATTGCCCCTATTCCCATCTGTCGGAATCGGTCTACGGCTCCATGCCCGAATTCGTGTCCGTGCGGAAGCAAGTGATCGAAGAGACGGGGCAGGACGTATCCCCTTCTCCCCACGAAGTTTTTTCCTATTTGATCATCGTTTCCGATGCTTTCGTCAACTTCTTTTACCGGAATATCAAGTATCCCGGAGTTCAGACCCGGCAACAGGCAAGAGAGCTGCTTCAAAAAGCGGCGAATATGGTCATCGGGGCGGTCAATCAAGGCGAAGACGGGACGCGGTATTCTTATCTCACCACCGTGCTGAACGGGAATTTCGATGCAGACAAATTGGACTACACCCAGCGGGACAGTTATACCGCCGGCATCGCGCTGACTTACGGAGTAGAGCGGTTTTTGTTGAAATTAGTCCTTTGCAAAATCGAAGAAAACGGGGTTTGCGATTATCGGCTGGGCATTACCGCCGACGCGCTTTCTACGGTGGAAGAATTGCTGTTCAACCGTTCCATGCTCTATCACTATATGTACCGTCATCAGAAAGTTTTAGCCGCGGAAGCACAGATGAGGGACGCGATCTACGCCTTGGTAAAAGTTGGAAAAATCAAGCATCCATGCGATTTTTTGTTCTTAAATAATCAGGAACTGAGCGCGTTGTATCATTCCAAAAAACGCCCCTTTGCGTCCGACGGCGCAGAAACGAAGACGTTGGAATCCCTTATGCAGGCGTTTTCCCGCAGAACCTTGCTGAAGCGGGCGCTGGAGCTGTCTCCCGACGGTTTCGGGGAATACGAATTAAATGATAAAATGTTGACTCAGACGTTAAAAGATCTGGACTCCGCCACGGACGAAAAAGCGAAAAAAGAGGTGCTGAAAACCTTGCTGGAGCAATGGCAGAGACAGACGCTGTTTCCGGAGCATATTGCCTCTTATATTCAGTTTTTGAAACAATGTACGGTGGAAGAAACCCTCGCAGAGCGGAAGAAGATTGCCTCAAAAATCGCCGAAGAATACGAAAAAGCCGGAAAAGAAGCGGATTTTGACGCCTTCGATCTGGTCGTATCCTTCCAGCCGCCGCTGGAGACCGATCTGACTCTGACGGTGGTGGACAAACAGTGCAACCCCCTGCCCGAAAGGGAAGCCATCGACCGCATCGAAGGGTGGACGCGCTCCTTCAATTTCAGCAAATGGCGGGGGTATCTGTTCGTGGCGCCCCACGTGGACCGGTCCTTGGCAAAAACCGCGTTTTTGAAGTATCTGCAAGAGAAAGAATAAAGGAATAGAGGCGTTTGATGGATTGGCTTGCGCCCGGATCCCCTTTGGCGTGAAAGGCAGGGCAGATCAATTTCTCAGGGGACAAACCTTTGGGGGGATTTCCTCTCCCGGAGCGAAAAAAATATGAACTTTTCTGTAAACTATTGCATTTTCTCTCTTTTATGATATAATGAAATTCAGAAGAAAAGTACGGAAGATGAGGGAGTTTCATGTTTGATGTTTTTTCCCTGCCCGACGTAAAAATGCCCGAAGGGTTTTTGTGGGGTGCCGGGTATGCGGGGCACCAAGTGGAAGGAAACAATATCCATTCGCAGCGGTATGCCTGGGAAGAAGAGGGACGGTACGAAGAAAAATCCGGCATGGCATGCAACAGTTACGAATTGTGGGAGCGGGATATTGAGATCATGCAGGAATGCGGGTTGCAGGCCTTCCGCACCTCGGTGGAATGGAGTCGGATCGAGTCGCACGAAGGCGAATTCTGCAAGGAAGCCCTGGAGCATTACGTCCGGTTCTTCGCAACGCTGAAAGAAAAAGGAATCAAAGTGTTTGCCACCATGGTTCATTTTTCCGAACCCTTGTGGTTTACGGAAAAAGGCAGTTTTGAAAATACCGGCAATCTGCATTATTTTGAACGGTACTTGGAATACGTCGTTCCCGCAATTTCCCCCTACGTGGATTTTTGGAAC
>JAZNDV010000119.1:0-11376 GCA_045588285.1 Eubacteriales bacterium | reverse complement strand
TCCGTTGGCTTTGGAGATCTGGTGATGATCTCCCGCAAGTACGGCGGCGGCAAAGGTCTCCGGGAGCATTTCGGACAAAATCGCCAAGGCACCTTTGGGACCGACTCCGCTGATGGAGATCAGAAGAAGGAAAAACTGTTTTTCCTGCTCGTCCCCAAAGCCGAACAGGGTCATGGCGTCTTCCTTCACGTGTAGATAGGTATACAGCTTGACCCGGTCTTTGCCGCTGATCTCCCGGTATGTATTCGCGGTAATGCTGCATTGATACCCCACGCCGCCGCAATCAATCACTGCAGTCTGAAGATCGCACCAAGCCAAGTCTCCGTATAAATAGTTATACATAATCCCGCTCCTTCTCTAAAACTCAATCCGTTTTGTATTTTTCTCCCTGAATTCTGCATTTCAACTGTGCCATTCCTAAGGAATGGGCGCAGCAGACGGCAAGCGCCAGTCCGTCGGCGGCGTCGTCGGGGCGGGGGATCTCCTTGAGATTCAACAGCATTTTGGTCATCATCATGACCTGCTTTTTTTCTGCGTTCCCGTACCCTGCCACCGCCTGCTTCACCTGCGGGGGCTTGAATTCATAGCAGGGGATCCCTGCCTTTTGGCAGGCAAGCATAATAATCCCCCGGGCGTGTGCAACGGCAATCCCCGTGGTAATGTTCTTAGAAAAAAACAATTCTTCGATGGAGGCGCAATCGGGTTTTAATTGGGCAATGAGTTTGCCCAATTCGTCGTAAATCATCTCCAACCGCCGTTCCAAGGGAATCTTGGGGGGCGTGATGATGGCGCCGTATTGCGGAGCGGAAAAACGGTATCCGTCGTAGTGAACGAATCCCCACCCCACCGTCGCCACACCGGGGTCAATACCCAAAACCGTCATAAAAACCCTGCCTTTTTGATCAATAAACCGTATATTTTATATTATAACATATTTTTTCCTCTATTGCAAGGGGAAAGTACGGAAAAAATCAAAGGAAAGAAAAATAAACGTGAAAAAGACCTCTTTTTTTCTTCTGTTTTCATGTTTGAGCGAATTTGCCACGAAAAAAACATTGACATTGTCCGCGGAATGTGGTAGAATCATGTCAGAAGAATTTCGGAGGAATCGTATGAAATCGTCTCTGTCTAAAAAAATAAAACGGGTCGTCGGTGTGACCGCCGGTATTTTGGCGTTGCTGCTTCTTCTGGATCTTGCCGTTGCCGTTCTTTCCATTCACGACTGGACCCACCCGGAAAAGGTCCGGTGGCAGTCTTCTCCTGCCGAGTACGGATTGGACTATTACGCTTTTGAGATCGAAACCGAAAACGGAATGGTCCGCGGTTGGAAAATCGCCGCCCAAACGCCCATGGACGCAGATGCGGAGGAATGGGTCTATGCTACGGAATATTCCGATAAAACGGTGGTCCTTGCCCCTAATTACGACAGCAACCGGGAATTGCTGGATATTGGAGGGATCGACTATATGGCAGAGCTTTGCGCCGCCGGGTATAACGTTATCACCTTCGATTGGACGGGAAGCGGATTTTCCGACGGGAAGAAGAACGTTTTTACTTTAGATAAGATCGAAGAACTCAAAGCGGTGGTAGATTTTGCCGCAAAGGAAACAGGATCCTCCTTTCTTGCCGTTCAGGGGATTGGGTTTGGGTGTTATCCTGCCGCCGTGGCAGCTGCCGAATGTGACGAAGTAGACGCGTTGATCTTGGATTCCTGTTATGGGAGTTTTAATGAAATGTTTTACGGAAATTTCGGAGATTGGTCGGCGTTTGATCTGGCTCCTGTGAGGGGAACGGTGCGTCTTTTATTTCCTCTTTTGTCCGGGGTGAAGGTCAATGAAATCACTTTGGAAGATCCCGTCAACGCCATAAGCGGAAAAGACGTTTTCTTCATTCAGGGAGAGGCAGACGAGATCTTCGGGATTGCCGGGGCACAGCATCTTCAGACCCTCGCTTCCGTGGATAACGACTCAGAACTTTGGCTTTTGGACGGTGTAACCCACCTCCGCGCCCGGACCTATGACGGGGAAGCTTATTTATCGAAAATTTCCGCCTTCTTGTCAGAGGCTTATGACGCTGACCATGCGCTTTGATGAGAATTCACAAAAAATTCAAAAAATATGAAAGAAAATCCCTTGACATTCGCTCTTGATTCGTGTATAATACTCTTTGCGCGTGTATCAAGAGTTTTGTGAATTCTGAACACGAAGAGTGTGCTTGCTTTGACTTCCCATGTGCAAAAACACACGAAAAAGGGCTCATTTCTTCACTTTTACATAATATATTCCACCAACCTTGATCGTGCGGAGAATTCCGTCGGTCGCAGAAAGGGAGCGTTTACAGGGAACGCTCCTTTTTTGTTTTTTCAGAGGGTTACAAATGGGAAAGAGCGCGATACGGTATGTCTGCAATACAATCCAATGCCGATATAAAAAACACATGTATTTCTTTTTTTATAAAAGAAATACCCTCTTGACAAATGCTGAAACTTGTGCTATAATACAGAAAATTGAATCAACAAACCGATGATTGAGAAGAGTACCCTTTTCGGAACTTCAAAGAGAGCTGCAGGCGGTGGAATTGCGGTAAGGAAAGGACTGGGGAATGGACTCATGAGGGCAGAGCGAACGAAGGGCAACCTTTCAGTAGTGGCTGACGGGACCCGCGCCCGTAAAAAGGCGGAGCATATGTTGGTATGCGTAACGGATACGGTTCGTATCGTTTTTTTGTGTTTTCGCTTCCAAGGTTATGCTTGGAAGTTTTTTTATTTGGAGGAAAAACGCATGTCTGTCATCTTTACCCTGCGATGGTGAGGGGCGCGGTGTACGTTTTCTTTTTCGTGAAAAGGAAAGCGCACTAAAAAGAAAAACCCTTAAATTCGGCGGATTACGTTCGCCGGGGGATCTTATTTTTGAAGTAAATGAAAGATGTAGGAGAACGTTATGATTTACAACGGCATTGATTTTGATACTTATTTTAAGCATTATCCCGATGAAAACGGGTATTTCGGTCCTTACGGCGGGGCGTACGTTTCCGACGAGTTGAAAAAAGCGATGAAGGAGATCACCGAGGCGTATTTCACCATCGCGAAGTCTCGGAAATTCATCGACGAGTTGCGCCGTATCCGCCGGGAGTTCCAGGGAAGACCCACACCCATTTCTCACTTGGAACGCCTTTCCAACAAATTGGGGAACGTTCAGTTGTACGTGAAGCGGGAAGATCTGAACCATACCGGCGCACACAAACTGAACCACTGCATGGGGGAAGCCTTGCTTGCCAAGTACATGGGCAAAAAGAAGGTCATCGCTGAGACCGGTGCCGGTCAGCACGGGGTTGCCCTTGCCACTGCCGCCGCTTACTTCGGCTTGGAATGTGATATTTATATGGGGTCCGTCGATATTAAAAAGCAAGCCCCCAACGTGGCGCGTATGAAGATTTTGGGCGCAAACGTGGTAGAAGTCACCCACGGACTTGCCACTCTGAAAGAAGCCGTCGACGCCGCTTTCGATGCTTACACCCGGGAATACAAAGACGCCATCTATTGCATCGGTTCCGTCGTAGGACCCCATCCCTTCCCCATGATGGTCCGGGATTTTCAAAGTGTGGTGGGCATTGAGGCGAGAGAACAGTTCGTCGGCATGACCGGCGAATTGCCCGACGCCATCGTTGCCTGCGTGGGCGGCGGATCCAACTCTGCCGGATTCTTCGCCGGATTTTTGAACGACCCCGTGGACATCTACGGTGTCGAACCCCTCGGCCGCGGTCCCAAACTGGGCGACCACGCCGCGTCGTTGCAGTACGGGTCTGAAGGAATTATGCACGGCTTTAATTCCATCATGCTGAAAGACGAAAACGGCGATCCTGCCCCCGTCTATTCCGTATCCAGCGGTCTGGATTATCCTTCTTCCGGTCCGGAACACGCTTTCCTGCACACTCTGGGCAGAGTGAAATACGACGTAATTAACGACGACGATTCCATCGACGCATTTTTCGAACTGTCCCGCATGGAAGGGATCATTCCCGCCCTGGAATCTGCCCACGCCGTCGCTTACGGCATCAAACTTGCCAAGACCATGAGCCACGGTTCGGTACTGATCAACCTGTCCGGCAGAGGCGACAAGGACATGGACTACGTCATCGAACATTACGGCATACGGTAAAAGTACGGTGTTCTTTCTACCTCTGCACAAGTATCGACCATCGAATAATTTTTCGCTTTCGCTCAAATTTTTCGGGTCTCACTTGTTTTCAGGAGAAAAGAAAGAACCAAAGAAAAGCCAAGGCGGCGAAATGCTTTCGCCGAAAAGAAGAAATATTCTCATTTCTTCTTTCGAAAAGAAAGAAAAGTACATCTCTTACCCACAGAAACCCCTTGTAAAATCAGTCTTTTTTAGAACTCTACTTCCGGGAGAGCCGGCGGTAGAGTTCTTTTTTTGCCTCTCTACCGGGGGATTTTGGGAATGGAGAGAAGAGGATCGGATCGGTAGGTTGATTTTTGGAGACTGCGGGGATATAATGATACCGTTGAAACACACGAAACCGTTTTTTTTGCGAAAGGAAGTATCCATGACGAGAACGAAACTTTGCGACCGGGTTTTGCCCGACTATACCAGGGGAGAAGAGATTTTCAATATGGTCACCCACATCGTCGGGGGCGGGTTTGGCATCATTGCGCTGGTGCTGAGCGTCTTGGTTGCGGCGCTGAAAGAAAGCATTTGGGGCGTGGTCTCTTGTGCCATCTACGGAGCCACCATGATTATCCTTTACACCATGTCCAGCGTATACCATGGGCTGAAAACGGAAATGCCCAAAAAGGTTATGCAGGTGTTGGATCATTGTACCATTTATTTTTTGATCGCCGGCACTTATACGCCGTTGCTCCTTTGTGCCATTCGCAAGGTTTCTCCCTTGGCGGCGTGGGGGTTGTTTGCCATCGTTTGGGGATTCGCCATTCTGGGAACGGTCTTCACCGCCATTGATTTGAAAAAATACAGTAAATTTGCTATGGTCTGTTATATCGGAATGGGCTGGTGCGTTTTGCTCGCCGTCAAGCCCACGATGCAAGCCATTCCTCTGCCGGGTCTTTTGTGGCTTCTTGCCGGGGGGATCGCCTATACGGTGGGTGCGGTCTTTTACGGATTCGGGAAAAAATGCCGGTATATCCATTCAGTCTTTCATATTTTAGTGGTGTTAGGAAGTATTTTGCAGTTTATTTGTATTCTCTTTTACACGATCTGAGGTGTTTTTTTATGAAATTTTTGTACTCGCTGTTCTGCCTTTCCGTGGGAACTGCCTACGGCGTAATGATGATCTGCCGCAAACTGTTTCGTCGGAGTTGAGGATATGAAGGTTTTGATTTTGACCTGCCATACGGGGGACGGGCACAACTCCGCCGCCTGCGCCATGGCACGGGAAATGGATTTCCGGGGGTGGAATTATCAAATCGCCGACCCGGTAGGAATCCGGAGCAAGCGGGCGGAACGGTTCGTTTGTTCCTGTTATAATGAGATGATCCGCCGAACGCCCCGCGCCTTTGGGTTGGTCTATCACGCCGGACGGGCGGTGAGCAATCTTCCCTTGAAATCTCCGGTCTACTATGCAAACAAAGCCTACGCAGGCCGGATCTTGAGATACGTGGAACGGGGCGGATTTGATGCGGTTTTGTGTACCCATCTGTTCGGTATGGAAGTGCTGACGGCGCTGCGCCGAAAAGGCGTTGCTTTTCCTTCCTTCGGAATTATGACCGATTACACCTGCGTTCCTTTTTTCCGGGAAACGGAACTGGACGGCTATTTTATTCCCCACGCCGACCTTATTCCGGAAATGGTGGCGAAGGGTTTGCCGAAAGATAAGATCTATCCCACCGGGATCCCGGTAGATCCAAAATTCCGGGAAGAGATCTCCCAATGGGAAGCCCGAAAACGCTTACGTTTGCCGGAAGATCGAAAAATTGCCGTCATTATGACCGGCGGCGTCGGGTGTGAGACCATGGCGTCGATCTGCCGTGCCGTTTCGGAATTGGCGGTAGAAGGATTGGAAGTCTACGTTCTCGTAGGGAGAAATGAAAAATTAGCGTCGATTTTGCAAAATGTCTGTCCGTCGGTACATACCGTTTCTTTTACCCGGGACGTTTTTCTTTACTTAAAAGCCGCGGACGTTCTGTTGTCCAAGGCAGGAGGGTTGTCGTCTACCGAGGCAGCCGTCGCCGGAGTCCCTCTGATCCACGTGAAGACCATTCCCGGTTGTGAAAGTTACAACGCCAAATTTTTTGCCCGAAGGGGCTTGTCCTTTGCCGTATCTTCTCCCCGGCAAGCAGCAGAACGGACGGAATTTTTATTGACTCATTCTGAGGCGGGGGAAGAAATGCGCCGGGCACAACGGCAACACATCAATCCCTTTGCCGCCCGGGATATTGCAGACAGGATCGGGAAATTATGATCGTATATTATCTTCTTTTTGCCCTTTGGGGATTTTTGTCGGGCAGTATTCTGTTCTGCAAACGGATCCCGAAAAAAATCAAAGGTGTCGATATTTGTGCTTTGAGTAAAGACGGAAACCCCGGAACGGCAAACGTGTTCGTCCATTGCGGGATCCCCATGGGAACGGTTTGTCTTTTGCTGGAACTGCTCAAGGGTTTCGTCCCTGTTTTCGCCGCCGCGATGATTTTGCCAAGCAATCACCTTGCCTTCGTTTTCGTACTTATCGCTCCGGCGTTGGGGCACGCGGTCGCTCCCTTCGACCGATTTCAGGGCGGAAAATGTATCGCCGTCATTTTCGGGATTTTGCTGGGGACGGTGACCGAAACCTGGACGGGGTGGATTTTGGTGGGATTGTACGTCTTTTTCTTCGCCGTGGTTCGTCTGAAACCCAATCGGCTTTGCAGTATCGTTACATATTCTTTGTTTGCCGTCAGCGCTCCGCTGATTCTCTTCATTCAAGGGAAATTTGCTTTGGGGATCGGCTATTTTCTGTTGGCGGCGATCGCCTTGGCTCGCCATTTACATACCGTGAAATAAGGAAAGGAACCTGATATGAGAAAAATGAAAATCGTGACCGATTCTTCCGCCAACGTGACGGAATTGAAGGGGGCGGATTTTGCCTTTGCGCCTCTGAAAATTATTACCGCACAACGGGAGTTTGTGGACGACAAAGCCTTGGACGTGGACGGAATGGTGGATTTTTTCGGAAAATACAAGGGAAAATCCAAAACCTCCTGCCCTAATCCGGTAGATTGGCTGGAAGCCTTCGGAGACGCGGACGACGTTTTTTGCGTTACCATCACCAGCGGGCTTTCGGGGAGTTATAACGCCGCCTGCGCCGCAAAACAGATGTATGAAACGGAATACCCCGGCCGCCGGGTCTGCGTGTTGGATTCTCTTTCCGCCGGACCGGAAATGACGCTGATGATCGAAAAATTGGAAGAACTGACAGCAGCGGGACATTCCTACGAAGAAATTTGCTCCGTCATGGAAACCTATTCTCAAAACTCCGGTCTCTTTTTTATGCTGGAATCTCTAAAAAATTTTGCCGCCAACGGCAGAGTTTCCCCGGCGGTGGCGAAGATCACCGGGATCTTAGGGATCCGCATCGTGGGAAAAGCCAGCGAGCAAGGAACCTTGGAGCCTCTCCACAAATGCCGGGGCGAGGCAAAATCCCTGGACACCGTGGTTTCCCTGCTGAAGAAAGCCGGACTTGACCGGGGGAAGATCCGCATCGCCCATTGCCGGAACGAAGGAGCGTCACAACGGCTGAAGGAACTCCTTGCCGAAGCGTTCCCCTGCGCCGCCGTCGCCGTCGCTCCCTGCCGGGGGCTTTGCAGTTATTACGCCGAATCGGGCGGAATGTTGGTCGGATTTGAAAAAGAATAAAAATCTCTGCCCTGATCCGTCAGGGCAGTTTTTCCTTGTTGGTTCGGTATTGACAAATTGGGAAAACTGTGTTATGATTGAGGTGCAACAGGGATAAAACATGCTAATCTTAATTTATTTTTTCAAAAAAATTAAGGAGGCAGGAACCGTCGTTATGCTTTTGTCCGTATGCTTTCTCAGATGGTAGGCAGAATGTGTTTCCGCGTAGCATAAAACGTAAAAAGGAGAAAAATTATGCGTGAATTTTATGACAAAACAACCGTCGAATCAGAATGGGGAGCAATGCTCTCGTCGGCGAAATCATATTTTGAATCGTACGACCAAAAGAAATATGAATATCATCAATGCATCGTGTTAAATACAGCGAATGGGGAACAGATCGTATGTCCGGCTGCTGCGGATTGTGTAGACGCTCTGAAGAGCCAAGAATGCTCAAATATTGAGAGTTTAATGGAAAAGTATAACGATAATGTAATCAAAAAGATAATTTGTATGTGGGAAAGCAAAACGATTGATGTTCCAGCTTCTGATTTTATGAAAAAGCTTTGTGAAATCAATCAAGAAAACAGAAACGCTGTCGTTTTGCTCCGTGCCGGAACGGATATTTATCATGCAAAACAAATAGCAGATATCATTTATTTTTAATTGTCCCCCCCCCCGCATATGATATGCACCCCAAAAGTGTCTAAGTTTTGGGGTGCATATCAATTTTCTCGGGATAGAGTTCTTTTTATTTTGCACTTTGCTTATTTTGCTTTTCTTCTTTATTATGCAAACATTCCTATAAGCCGGGTTCTGTGTTATGCGATCATCTATCTCGAATCTGCGTTACCGCAGATCTCCAGCTGCCTCTGTACCCCGGACGGGAGACCTATGGGGTCACATCACGGCATTGCTCCGAATAAGGTTTACACAGCGAGAGATGTTACCACCTCTCCGGTGAGCTCTTACCTCGCCTTTTCACCCTTACCTTGCGGCGGTTGTTTTCTGTTGCACTGTCTCGGAAGTCACCTTCGGCGGACGTTATCCGTTATCCTTTCCCGTGGGAGCCCGGACTTTCCTCAGACATCGCCTTTCTTTTGATCCCCGCTATCGCTCAGAATGTTTACATAATAAAAAAGAAAAAATAAAGGAAATTTCCCGGCGAATGAAATTCGCCGAAATTTGTTTTTTCTTGGTTCTTCTTTCTTTTTCCGAAAAGAAAGAAGAACACCCCCACAAAACTTACTTAATCGTCAAACCGACGGTTGGGGTTCCAGGTCTTTTTCTGTTCCGGAACGTCTTTTCCGGTGCGGATCCGGTGTTCTTTGACCTTGCCCTTGATCCAGTTTTTCAGATTGGGCAGACAGAGAAGCACGCCGAGGGCGAGGGCGAGGGGACCGACCGCGAACAGAATGGGAACGTCCATCTTGACCCCGATAAAAATACATACCCCCATGATGATGGTGGTAAAGGACAGTACCAGAATCGTTCCGGAAGTCAAATCCGATCCGTGCAGGTCATCATTCGGTAATTTTGCCATGAGAAAAACTCCTTTGGTATATAAAAAATGCTTTTTGTTCACAACAGAGAAATTGTGCTTCAAATTTAGGGGTGTGCCAAGCAATTTTCACAAAAATAGATTTTTCGAAGGGAAAATCAGCTTAAGACCTTGACAAACCCTTGAATTTGTGATAAAATTGTATATTGCCATAATAGGAAAATGGGAGTATGCCCTTTTTTCGAGGTTGAGCCGGAAAAAATCCCGAAAAATGCAGGATTTTTCGGTGTCGACCCACCCCGTTTCGGCGGTACACACAACGCCGGTTCGGTTTTTGCCGTGACCTATTATAGCACAAAATCGAGAAAAAATCAAGAGTCAAAATTCTGGAATGGAGATGATCGTTGATGTTGGACCCCAAAGAAGTCGGCGCATTCTACGAAAATTTCGGGAAAAGTGAACGCGTGAACTTCGGCAAGCCCAGTCAGAAGTACGAACTTCCCAACCTGATTAACGTGCAGTTGGATTCTTACCGCTGGTTCGTAGAAGAGGGTATGAAGTCGGTTCTGAAAGATTCTTCGAACATTATAGACCACACCGGGGTGATCCGTTTGGATTACGTGGACTATAAGATCGACGAGAAAGCCAAGTACACCATTGAAGAGTGCCGGGAACGGGACGTAACCTACGCCGCCCCCCTGCACGTCACCTGCCGTTTAACCAATCATCAGACGGGTGAAATTCAGGAACAAAGCATTTTCTTCGGCGATTTCCCCCTGATGACCGAAACCGGTACTTTCGTGATCAACGGTGCGGAACGGGTCGTCGTTTCCCAGTTGGTTCGTTCTCCCGGGATCTATTACACCCTGGAGACCGACAAGATCGGCCACAAGTTGTTTGCAGGTACCGTCATGCCCAACCGCGGACCTTGGGTGGAATACGAAACCGACGCCAATAACGTGCTTTACGTCCGCGTGGATAAGGGTAAGAAATTCCCCGTTACCACGTTGATCCGTGCTTTCGGCATTGAAACCGACGAGCAGATCAAAGAGACCTTCGGAGAAGACGCCAGTATTCTGGCGACTTTGGACAAGGACGTTTCCCACAACCGTGCGACCGCTTTGGTGGAACTGTATAAGAAGCTCCGTCCCGGGGAACCTGCCACCGTCGAATCCGCTATTGCCCACATCGACAATCTCTTTTTCAACGAACGTACCTACGACCTGACCCGTGTCGGTCGCTACAAATATAATAAGAAGGTGGCTCTCTCCGGCAGAATCGTCGGTCACGAGCTGTCCCGCCCTGTGGTTGCTCCTCTTACCGGTGAGGTCATCGCAGAGATCGGCACCGTCGTCTCTTCCGAGCTTGCAAAAGCCATCGAAAGCGCCGGTGTCTACGAAGTCTACCTGAAGCTGAACGACGAGTCCGAACTTCGCGTCTTTTCCAACGGCATGGTAGACATGAAGAACTTCGTCTCCTTCGACGTATCGAAAGCCGGAGTCAACGAATGGGTCAAGTTCTCCGTTCTCCAGGAAATTCTCGAAAAATGCGGCGATGACGAAGCGGCTCTCATCGAAGAATGCCGTACCCGTCTCCCCGAACTGATTCCCTTGACCATCTGCAACGAAGATATCTTCGCTTCTGTCAACTATTTCGTCGGCTTGCAACACGGGGTCGGTTCCATCGACGATATCGACCACTTGGGCAACCGCCGGATCCGTTCCGTGGGCGAATTGCTGCAGAATCAGATGCGCATCGGCTTTGCCCGTATGGAACGCTCCGTCCGGGAAAAGATGAACATGCAGAACACGGAAGTGGTTACCCCCCAGAACCTGCTGAATACCCGTCCTGTCTCTGCTGCGATCCGGGAATTCTTCGGGTCTTCTCCCTTGTCTCAGTTCATGGATCAGACCAACCCCTTGGCGGAACTGACCCACAAACGCCGTCTTTCTGCCCTCGGTCCCGGCGGTTTGACCCGCGACCGTGCCGGCATGGAAGTCCGTGACGTTCACTACACCCACTACGGCCGTA
>JAZNDV010000118.1:0-9175 GCA_045588285.1 Eubacteriales bacterium | reverse complement strand
GCTGCAAATTTTATAATAAGGATTTTTGAGATATGGCAAGACGAGGCGAAAACATTTACAAGCGAAAGGACAATATATGCTTTTTATCGATCTGTGCTTCGTAGACCGTTCCGTTTTCTCCGAAGCGGTGGGCAAACCATTCGGCCGTTTCCTGACTTAGTGACCAAGACAATGCCTTCACACTTTTGGCGTTGTGTGGGGTTACCCCTCGGTAGACAGTCACCGTATCGTCCAAGGTCTTGAACTGGATATATTCGTCTTGCTCCATGAGGCAAGTGGGATCGGCTTGCTTGAACATCCGCAGGAGCTGATTGACGGTGACATTCACATCCTGGTGCGGTGCTTCTGACCTCGTCCATGCACTGGCGAGGATTTGGGACAAATCTTCTTTCGACAGATCCTGGGCTGTGTATTTCAGAAATGTCAGCCCATAGGGTTTTGTGACCATCATATAAATCTCATAGGCGCTTTTGGCTCCGTCGATGAGCTTGCCCATATACTCTCGCCATCGTCTTTGATCGGCATCGCTCTCGGTGATGTTGAGCAGTCCGATCTCGCCGTCTGCGTTCGGAGATGCAACAAAGCCGGAGTCGGTGAATGGGTGGCTGACGATCACGGGCGAGAACTCTGTTTCGTGTATGTCCGTGAGGAGCAGAGAACGGGCTGTTTGTTTGACCTTTGCCAAGTCGGTTTGTTTTCGCATCATTTTCCTCCTTTCTGCGGAAATAAAAAAAGCGCATGGACTTGATTGATCCATGCGCTCGGTGGTTTGTATTTAGTTTTACGAGGGTTCAGTTCTCTTGAAAAGGGCAAAATGACCTGTTTTCATCTGTCATTCTACCTTTGTGTTTTTTGACCGTAAAAACGGCGAAACCCCCGATAAAATCGGGGGTTTCTGTGGGTGCATCTATTTTATGCAACCCTTTTGGCGGAGAGAGGGGGATTCGAACCCCCGAAGAGTTATTAGCCCTTACACGATTTCCAGTCGTGCGCCTTAGACCAGCTCAGCCATCTCTCCATATTCAAGGTGGCTTTGAAAAGTCACCGTGGATTATTATACACCATCTGCAATAAAAAAGCAAGGGATTTGAGGATAAATTCAAAATTTTTTCACATTTCAAACGTTAGGGTAAAAACAGATCCGGAAAGGACTCACGTCCTTCCGGATCTGAACAAAATTCTCTATAAAACTTCCGTATCCGTCTTCGTTAAAACGGTCGGAATTCTTATTTCCGTTACTGATAGTCCTTCGTAAATACCTGAACCTTATAGAATTCCCGATCAGAAAAAGTAACGTCAACCGACGAATACTTGGGGTATTGGACTGTACCGGAGGTAACCAGTTTTTTCGTATGGATACGGAAGCCGTTGCTGCCAAAGGACAGTTTATTATCGCCCAGCCCGGCAATTGCCTGAACCACCGTTCCGTCCGCGAAAGAACAGTTCCCTTTGATGGCACCGGATTGATAACGGTCTGCCTTTTTCATCGATAACTTATTCGTGTCAAATACCCAAAGATATTTTCCGGCAGATGCCCAGTATTTTCCGGGTTCTCCTGCTATGGGAGCAAAGGCATGGCCGCCGCCGTCCCCTGAGAAAGTCGTCATTGTTGCTTTCTTCTGAACAAGTTTTGCGTTTTCACCCATGTTTTCAATCTCGATCTTAAAGGCACCGTCATTTTCAAGAGCCCAGACACATTCCTTTTCCGGATCCCAGAAAACACCGTGATTCTGCGGGCTGGAAATAAAAGAAGTAACTTTTCCCTTCCCGGAAGTTAAAGAAAAATAAACGACTTTCCCCGCCGTGCCGGAAACACCAACGACGACGTCGCCGTTGGGAAGCATTTCCACCGAGTGGGCGCCCTTCAAAATCGCAGCGGTACTTTCCCAAAGAAGACTGCGGGTCTCATAATCGATGACCCCAACCCAGCCGTAATTCGCACAGGCGACCACAACGTCCTTCTTGTAGTACTCGGAATAGCGATACCGAACACCGGAAATACTGTAATGGACTTTAGAAGGATCCTTGCATTTCGGATCTTCATCTGCGTCCCACTCCCAAACTACGGCATCCTCTTTCGATAAGTTTTTCAGATCTCCGTTACAGGCGTTCAGATCGAGGACGACGATGCCGTGGTTTCGGATATCGCAAGCGATGATCTTATGTTCCAAAGCAGGATCCCAAACGGTGTATTGCACCTCATTCTGATCGGTGCTCGTATCCGTACCCGTATCGGTATTGGTATTAGTATTGGTATTGGTATTGGTATTGGTGCTCGTACCGGTACCCGTATCGGTACTCGTATTCGTATCGGTACTTGTATTGGTATTCTTATCGGTGCTTGAGCTGACAGAATTCTCGGGGTTCGTCCCGGTTCCGGAAGCAGTTCCGGTATCCGTCGAAGGATCGCCCACACCAGCGCAGGCGACCAGAGAAAATGCCATCACGAGGAAAAGAAACAATGCCAAAATACGTTTTTTCATAAGGGAAAGCTCTTCCTTTCTCCTGTCAATGTGAAATTACTGATAATTCTTTGTGAACGTCTGAACTTTATAGAATTCCCGATCAAGGAACGTAACGTCGACCGACGAATACTTGGGGGATTCGGTATTACCGGAGGTATCCATTTTTTTCGTATAAATACGGAAGCCGTTACTGCCAAAGGAGTATTTAGCATTGCCCAGTCCGGCAATCGCCTGAACCACCGTCCCATCGGCAAAGGAACAGTTTCCTTTAATAGAACCGGATTGGAAGCTGGTTGACTTTGTCATTTTTAAGGTTTTCGTATCAAAGATCCAAAGATATCTGCCGGCAGACGCCCAATATTTTCCCGGCTCCCCAGCAACGGGAGCGAAAGCGTGTCCGCCGCTATCCCCGGAGAAGAACGCCGACGCGGCCTTACGGACAAGCTTTGCATTTTCGCCCGTATTATCCACTACGACCTTAAAGACACAGTTATTTTCCAGAGCCCAGATACATTCCTCTTCCGGATCCCAGAAAACGCCGTGATTTTGGGGGCTGGAAATAAACGAAACAAGGTTTCCTTTCCCGGAAGCTACAGAAAAATAGGCTACTTTCCCGGACTTTCCGGAAACACCGACGACCACGTCTCCGTTGGGAAGCATTTCTACCGAGTGGGCACCCGATAACATCGAAGCGGTGCTTTCCCAAAGAAGACTGCGGGTTTCATAATCAATGATTCCAACCCAGCCGAAGTTGGCGCAGGCGACCACGACGTCCTTTTTGTAATACTCGGAATAGCGGTACCGGACGCCGGAAATGCTGTAGGTAATCTTGGAAGGATCCTTACATCTTGCGTCTTCATCTGCGTCCCATTCCCAAACCACGGCAGCATCTTTCGTTAGATTCTTCATGTTCCCATCACAGGTATTCAGATCAAAAACCACGATGCTGTGATTCCGGATATCACAAGCGATAATCTTATGCTCCAGGGAAGGTTCCCAAACGGTGTATTGCACCTCATTCTGATCGGTGCTCGTACCGGTACCCGTATCGGTACTCGTATTCGTATCGGTACTTGTATTGGTATTCTTATCGGTGCTTGAGCTGACAGAATTCTCGGGGTTCATTCCGGTTCCGAAAGCGGTTCCGGTATCGGTCGACGGATCGCCCACACCAGCGCAGGCGACCAGAGAAAATGCCATCACGAGGAAAAGAAACAATGCCAAAATACGTTTTTTCATAAGGGAAAGCTCTTCCTTTCTCCTGTCAATGTAAAATTACTGATAATTCTTTGTGAACGTCTGAACTTTATAGAATTCCCGATCAAGGAACGTAACGTCGACCGACGAATACTTGGGGGATTCGGTATTACCGGAGGTAACCATTTTTTTCGTATAAATGCGGAAACCGTTACTGCCAAAGGAATATTTGGTATTGCCCAGTCCGGCAATCGCCTGAACGACCGTCCCATCGGCGAAAGAACAGTTTCCTTTAATCGCACCGGATTGGAAACTGGCTGACTTTGTCATTTTCATCGTTTTTGTATCAAATATCCAAAGAGCTCTTCCTCCGGACGCCCAATATTTTCCGGGTTCTCCTGCAACGGGGGCAAAGGCGTGTCCGCCGCCGTCGCCGGAAAAAGTCGCCATCAATGCATTCTTGCGGACGAGCTTTGCATTTTCACCCATATTTTCAACGACGACCTTAAAGGCGCCGTCATTTTCAAGAGCCCAGATACATTGCTTTTCCGGATCCCAAAAAACGCCGTGATTCTGGGGGCTGGAAACATAGGAAATTGCATTTTTTTTGCCGGAAGCTACAGAAAAATAGGCTACTTTCCCGGACTTTCCGGAAACACCGACGACGACGTCTCCGTTGGGGAGAAGTTCCACCGAGTGGGCACCCTCCAAAGTCGGATCGGTGCTTTCCCAAAGAAGCTTGCATGCCTCGTAATCGATAATTCCGACCCAGCCGAAGTTTGCGCAGGCAACCACAACGTCCTTCTTATAGTATTCGGAATAGCGATACCGAACACCGGAAATACTGTAAGAGATCTTGGTTGGATTCTTACATCTTGCGTCTTCATCTGCGTCCCATTCCCAAACCACGGCAGCATCTTTCGTCAAATTCTTCATGTTCCCGTCGCAGGTGTTCAGGTCAAACACTACGATGCTGTGGTTTCGGATATCGCAGGCGATGATCTTATGTTCCAAAGAAGGTTCCCAAACGGAATACTGTACCGTACTCTGATCTTCCGTATCGGTGTTTGAGCCGGCAGAACTTTCGCTGGTCGTTCCGCTATCCGTCGAGGGATCTCCCCCCCCGCCGCAAGCAACCAGAGAGAATGCCATCAGCAGGCAAAGAAACAAGGCTAAAATACGTTTTTTCATAATAATATACTCCTTTATTTTTTTGTAAAATTATTGATAATCTTTGGTAAAAGCCTGGATCTTGTAGAATTCCCGGGCGGTAAAGGGAACGATGGTTTCCACGTCTTTAACTTCACCGTCAATCACTTCTTTGGTGATAATACGCAACCCGTCGCAGCTCCAAGTGTTGGTGCTCTTCCCGCACAAATTGGCGACGGCTTGAATCACGGTCCCGTCGGCAAAGGAACAAATTCCCTTAATACCGCTCTTTGCCAAATTGGATTCCGCCTTAGCCAGCGTTTTGGTTTCCGCATCAAAAATCCAAAGTCCGCCGGCGGCAGATGCCCAATACTTTCCTGGCTGTCCGGCAACCGGAGCAAAGGCGTGCCCGTCGTTATCGTCAACAAAATTCACCGCGCCTCCCTCGACGCGCACGATTTCAGCATCTCGGGTCCCCAGGTTTTTGATTTCGGCACGATATACTCCGGAATACTCCAAAACCCAAAGGCATTGATTTTTCGGATCCCAACTGACCCCGTGACAGTAGAGGCTCTCAATTCGGGTAACAGGTCTCTTGATTCCGGCAGAAAGGGGGATATAGTATAAACCGCCGGGATTATAAGAAGCAGCAACCAACAAATCTCCGTTGGGAAGCATTTCCACAGAATGAGGACCCGTAGTCAGCATGTATTCCCAAAGCAGCGTTCGGTCTTTATAACTGATCACACCGCACCAACCGTTGGAAGAACAGGCGATGATAACGTCCTCCTTATAGTATTCGGAATAGCGGTATTTTGCAGAGTCAATTCCGACCTCAGGACCTTTGCTTTTCAGATTCGGATCTTCTTCCGGGTCCCATTCCCAAATCACGGAAACGCTGTCATCGGTCAATTTTTGCCAATCGCCGCTGCAAAGGTTTAAGTCAAAAACAACGATACCGTGGCTTTTGATATCGCAGGCGATAAACTTATGTTCCATAGAAGCGTCGTAGGAAACGGGTTTATCTTCACCCGCATCGCCGGAATCCGTGCCGGGAGAATCTACGGTGCCGCAGGCGGTCAGAGATAATCCCATCACTATGCAAAGGAACCATGCAAAGATGCGTCTTTTCATAATGATATACTCCTTCGTTTTTTTTACAAAATTATTGATAATCCTTGGTAAAGGACTGCACCTTATAAAACTCCCGGTGGTCAAAATAAATGTATTTGGAAACGATTTCCTGAGTCTCCCGGTCTTGCGTAACGATCAAAAATCCTGCACTGCCAAAAGAGTAATCGTGTTTTCCCAGCTGACCGATGGTCTCAACAACAGTACCGTCCGCAAAGGAGCAAACACCCTTAATTGACCCGTGGGACAACGCACCGTTCAACGGGTAGTTGGTGTACATCGTTTCACTTTCCGCATCAAACTGCCAAAGAGCACCGGCGGAAGAAGCCCAATACTTTCCCGGCTGTCCGGCTACGGGAGAAAAGGCATGCCCGCCCTTGGAGTTATTCCCGAAAAGGGAACCGGAACGATCCACCCGCATGATTTTTCCGGACAACTTACCCAAGTTCATAATTACGGCGGCGTAAACGCCGTTATCCTCCAAAACCCAAACACATTCGTTTCCCGGATCCCAAAAAACGCCGTGGCACTGAGGACTGGAAATACTGGAAACATGTCTGGATATGCCGGCAGATACGGGGAAATAGGCGACTTTTCCTGCCTTCCCGGAAATACCGACAACGAGATCTCCGTTCGGGAGCATTTCCACCGAATGAGCACCCGCCAAAACCGGATCGTTGCTTTCCCAAATAACGCTGCGGGTCTCATAGTCGATGATTCCAACCCAGCCGAAATTGGCGCAGGCGACTACGACGTCCTTCTTATAATACTCGGAATAGCGGTACCGGACACCGGAGATACTATAGCTGATATTGGAAGAATACTTACACTTCGGATCTTCCTCCGGATCCCACTCCCAAACGACGGCAACACTGTCGTCAGTCAGTTTTTGCCAATCGCCGTCACAGGCGTTCAGATCAAAAACGACGATCCCGTGACTGATAATGTCGCAAGCGATAAATTTATGCTCCAAGGAAGGGTCGTAGCCGACTTTTTTCTCCTCTTCCGTGTCACGGTCGGAATCCGTATCGGTCTTTACGCCGGATCCGGGCTTCACGCTCTGTTCCGAAGAGTTCGTTCCGGAAGAATCACTGCCCGGATCTTCTCCGTCCCCGCAGGCAACGAAGGTAAAACTCATTAAAACACAAAGGAAAAGAGATAAAATACGTTTTTTCATAAACAAGAACCTCTTCATCTATCGTTGTTTGGTGAACAAATTTCGTCTTTGGGGAAACGCGGGGGCTTGGGGCCCAAATATTGATAATACTGACAGGGCAATCTGCCGTTAAATAATTTTCTGCGTTTATCGGCTTTGCGTCCGAAGAGTTTTTCAAACTCCGGGTGGGCGGTGATTACGTAATAAGACCAAGTATCCAATTTACGGAAGACCTTCCCCATATCCCGGTAGATCTCCTGCACTTCTTCTTCCTGCCCCAAACGTTCTCCGTAAGGAGGATTGGTGAGGATAAAACCATATTTTTCATCGGACGTAAACTTCCGCATATCCGCCCGCTCAAACCGGACGGCGTTCTGTACCCCCGCAAGGCGGGCGCAGGTTTGGGAAACGTCGGCGGCTTTGGCATCAATATCCCTGCCGAAGATGGTGATCTCTTTGCAGGGACGGATCAGATCCGCCGCCTCTTCCCTTGCTTTAGCAAAGGCGGGGGCAAAATTCTGCCATTCCTCCGCGGAAAAGGTCCGGTTCAGTCCCGGTGCCCGGTTCTCGGCAATGAGAGCCGCCTCAATGGGAATCGTCCCGGTACCGCACATAGGATCGACCAAAATACGTCCCGGCTTCCAGAAAGTTAAATCAATCAAGGCAGCAGCCATGGTCTCCTTCAAAGGAGCCTCCCCGGCGATCTTACGGTATCCCCGCTTATGTAATCCTGCTCCGGTGGTATCCAACGTGACGGTGACCGTATCTTTCAAAAGGGCAACCTCGATTCGGTACAACGAACCGGTTTCTTCGAAATATTCCCGGTGATATTTTTCCTTTAATTTTTCCACGATTGCCTTTTTCGTAATTGCCTGGCAGTCGGAAATGCTGAACAACGTAGACTTCACCGATCTGCCGTCCACGGGAAAACGAGCGTCTTCCGGCAGCCAATCTCCCCACGGGAGCGCCTTCACCCCTTGAAACAGTTCTTCAAAGGTGACTGCCTGAAACCGGGCAAGACAGATCTGAACCCGGGCGGCGGTGCGCAGCCACAGGTTCGCCTTGGCAACGGCGGATTCGTCTCCGGAGAAAAACACCCTGCCGTCCTCGGTACGGGTATCTTCAAACCCGAGTACGTGTAATTCCCGGGCGGTGACGGCTTCCAATCCAAAGGCGGCGGGAGCAATCAACTGATATCTCATAAAGACCTCGCGACATATCGCTCTAATATAAGTATTAACATAATACCACAAGAATGAGGAGAAAGCAATACCCCTTACAAAATCGTTTTATTTTTGTCGGTTTTTATTCACAATTCCGGGCATTTTTCCTATGCGTTGTGAATATCCATAGGGGCGAACGACATTTTTTGTGCATTTTCACAAAGCAAGAGGTTACATTTTGTGAAATTTATGAAAATTGTATATTTTTCGTCAAAATAACCGTTGCAAAATCAATTTTGATATGCTATAATATAGACGAGCAGGACGTTATCCCAAAAACCGATGAGAGGAGACCGAAAAATGCAAACCAACGACCTTCCTGTTTATCTGTTCCGACAGGGAACGAATTTTGAAAGTTACCGGTTTTTCGGGGCTCACCCCGCCGTCGCCGACGGTGTGGAAGGCTTTGTTTTCCGGGTTTGGGCGGACAACGCCGCTTCCGTATCGGTCATCGGATCCTTTAACGGCTGGAATCCTGAGGCAAACCCTATGCAAAGGGAAAACGGTATCTGGGAAGGATTTATTCCCGGGGTTAAAATTTACGACAAATACAAGTTTCATATCCGCTCAAAACAAGGAGAATTTTTTGACAAAGCAGACCCCTACGCCTTTCATTCCGGGACAGGCGTGGAGACCGAATCGAGGATCTACGACCCCGACGGATATCTCTGGGGAGACGGCGCGTGGCTGGAAAACCGAAAAAATGCAGATCCCTACCGGGAACCCATGAATATTTACGAAGTCCACGCCGGCTCCTGGCGGAGATACGGAGACGGGAATCCCTTTTCCTATCGGAAATTGGCGGAAGAATTGATTCCCTACGTCAGGGAAATGGGATATACCCATATCGAACT
>JAZNDV010000117.1:0-3048 GCA_045588285.1 Eubacteriales bacterium | reverse complement strand
AGTATCAGCCCATTCGAATCTGAGCGTTTCAAAGTATCAGAAACTTTTTTAGCAGGAGCAGCCGCACCATAACGGACTGCTATCTCAACCAAGGTGTCAATTTGATTGAGAAGAATCAAGGGGCGCGCAGCGTCATGAATTGCAACCACATTGCTCTTTGGAGAAATTACTCCAAAACCGTTTGCAACGGAAATTTGACGAGTTTCGCCACCCGTGACGATAGAAGAAAGTTTTGTTATTCCGTTTTCTGCACAAATTTTGCGAACATAATCTTCATCCCCGGGGCGGACAACTACAATGATTTCACAAATGAATCGTGATTTTTGAAAAGATAGAAGAGAATATAAAATACACGGCTTACCGCAGATTTCACGAAACTGCTTTGGCTCTCCTCCGAGTCTCGTTCCACTTCCGCCGGCAGTAATAATTGCAGATGCAAAGATTTTTTCGTATGTTCCGGGAAACAATTTGTTGATGCAATTTTTGATTTTCACAGCAGCAATTTCCGCTTTTTTCACGATACTCACCCCCTGTATTATATTCCTATTATAGTACACATTCTCTTGACTTTCAAGCCTTCTTTTGTTAGAATAATAAAGAAAGTGGTGTTATATGAAATTGAAAAAAATTTTGTCCGGGCTTCTGTTATCGCTGATCGTACTGCTTCCCTCCTGCGCGTCGGGAACCACATCGGATCCATATACCGAAACAGATCTCCCAAGTTTATTGGACACGACCCCTACAATTGAATATTCTGAGAGCTCAGGAACGTATGATCAAATCCTGTCAAGGCGAATTGACCGCGATTTCAAAGGGAAAAAATTCAGAATTGCAACCGACGATACGGAGTTCATCCTGTCAAACAACGGCGAAAGCCTGCTTGGAAAAGAGCACTATCTTCGAAATTCCGCTGTCGAAAAAAAATACAACGTCAAAATCTCGCTAACCGACGAAAGCGGAACCGCTACCATTGCAGATCGGATTCGAACCGAAGCTTTGTCAGGCAATGACTACTGCGACTTAATTATTTTGGAATCCACACGTTTTCAAGCTTTGGCTTCCTCAAAATCCTTAATCAACGTGCGATCGGTTCCCTACCTCGATATCAACGCAGATTTTTATTTTGAAAAATCGCTGGAAGCGGCCACGTTAGGCGATTTCAGTTACGGCATTGCAGGTGACTTTATTTATAAACCTGAAGACGTCACCGTTTTATTCTTCAACAAAACGCTTCTTGCACAGGCGCCCCTTCCCGATATTTATTCCCTGGTGGAAAGCAACCAATGGGATGTGGAAAACTTCATTCTCTACGCAGAGGAAGTTTACAGCCTTGCAAAAGAAAACGGCAGATCTATCAATGGTATTCTCTCTACCCTGCCGCTGGAGGACTTAGTAAAGGTATTTTGGGCGGCTAGCGGAATGAATTTTATGAAAAATGAATACGGCTCCCGTCCGGAACTGATCTATAACAACGAAAACACGATCAAGTTCGTTGATCAATTCCGTAATACGTTTTTCAGAAGTATTGCATTTACCTCCGGTAATATGGAGCAAAGCGCCGTATCTTCTTTTGCAAACGGAGACGGTCTCTTTTTGATCGCGTCGCTGGATTCCGCTTCCCAAATCGTAGGTCGAGGTATTGATTGGGGAATTGTTCCCATTCCGAAAACGGATATCAACCAAAAGAAGTATTATTCATACGCAAATCAAAGTTATTCTTTAGCAGGATTTTCAAAAGGTACTTCGGATTTGAATCTTTCCGGAATCATAACTTCTGCACTGTTTGACACGTCTAAAGGGTTGTCGCAGAAATATGCTGTTCAAAACTTTTTGAATATGTACTTCACCTCGCCAAAAGATGCACAGATGATGCAGCAAATCATTGAAACACCGTATTACGATCCCGTGGAATTTTTCGGTCAGATCGATACGTCCTTCACCGCCGCAACTCAGACACTACTCTACCGCACCGCGGCCAACGAAAAAGATTTTTATACCCTGTATGCACAGTACACAAAAATGCTTGACAAGTATTTGGATACTATTTTTTAGAAAGGTGATCAAAAATGAAAAAGAACGTGAAAGTTTGGCTTGTAAGAATTCTCGCCGTTGTTTTAGCTTTGCTGTTTGTTTTTACCCTGTTATTACCGGCCTTTAACTAAATTGACAAGAATAAAAAATGCAGGCAAAAATGCCTGCATTTTTTATATACTCAGAACCATATAACCGGAAGAAAAACTACGTGTTTCTCCATTTATCTCAACCAGTAACGAAAAATCGTCGTCTATCCCAATACATTTTCCTTTCAAATTTGCACAATCACAATCAATTTGAACTTCGCAATTCAAATGAATACAACGCGACCTATACTCCGTTAAAAGACTGCTATCGTCTATCACAGCATAGCGCAATATGTTTTCATACAAACGACAGATCAGCCTATGCCTGGAATCTTGATCTGCGTGTTCGGTAATCCAACCCATACGATCCTGCAAATCCTTCGGGACAACCGCAGGCTTTTCCAAATTGATTCCGATACCGATTAAAATAAAATCATCCACACGCTGACACAACACGCCGCAAAATTTCCGTCGATCCTTATAAACGTCATTGACCCATTTTAAGCCGCATTGCACGTGATAAACGTCTTCCACAGCGTTACAAACCGCCAAAGCAACGGACGGCGTCAACTGACGGGCATTGATTTTTCGTGCAGGAAAAGAAAATGTAAGATAGAGACCGGAATCCTTAGGTGAGTAAAACGACTTTCCTACTCTCCCCTGCCCGTTTGTTTGTTCGTTCGCGATTACAACTCCTTCAAAGCCGCGACCGTTTTTTATTCGTTCTTTACAATACAAATTGGTCGATTCAATGGACTCAAACCACAAAACGGGCATTCCAAGTTGTTTCTGAAGCCATGAAGCATCCCCGATCATTCTTCGACCTCAATTTCAAGAATGCGAAAAATTCTGTAAGAGCCGTCCTCGCCCTTGATCAGCTGATAAATCTGCGGAACAAGGGTGTTTGATGAAACTTCGGGACGGAACG
>JAZNDV010000116.1:0-3794 GCA_045588285.1 Eubacteriales bacterium | reverse complement strand
GTCGTCCGTTACATTTCCGACCGCATCGGCGTTATGTATCTTGGAAACATCGTGGAGGTTGCAGATACGGACACTCTGTTCAAGGATCCCCGCCACCCATATACGTTGGCGTTGCTCAGTTCCATTCCCACAACCGATCCGGACAGTCTATCAAAAGAACGGATCATTTTGGAAGGAAATATTCCCGGAAACATCAAGCCGCCTTCCGGTTGTAAATTCCACACCCGTTGCTATATGGCGTGTGACAAATGCAAGAGAGTTCCGCCCCCGCTGACAGAAGTGGAACCCGGGCACTTCGTGGCTTGCCATTTCTTGGAAAAGAAAATGGACGAGAACGGCAATTATCTGTTTGACGTAAATCTGACAGCCCATGGATCGGAACGGGCTTAACACTGCAAAGGACGTACGCTATGCTGTTTTTTCGAAAAAAGCTGAAGAAAGCGTCAAAAGAAGACGATGAGCTTTTGGCCCGTGCCATGGAAGAAAATAACGTTGGTTTCAAGGATAAGATCGCAATGGTGTTTTCCGCCTTCCTCGTTTTGGTTCTTCCCAGCCTGCTCATGCTCTTGGCTCTCAGCTGCTTTGTGATGTTTCTGTTTGGTGGATTCCGATAATCGTTGCATAATTATAAAAACCGACACGGAATGTTTTTTCCGTGTCGGTTTTGTGTTAGGCACTTATTTTATTATGCGGGATAAAGAACGTCATAAGTTCGGTGGATAAGTCCATCTGCCAAAAATTCAGGGACTCTTATCTGTAAAATATCAGAACCAAAACGAGTGGGAAAAGAAAATTCGGAAAACACGTTCATGATATCCGCAAGAATTTTTCCGCCGGGACAGGCTTCGAAAATCACCGATATAATACAAGTGTTATCGGAATCTGAACACATCGTAATGCCGGTTCGGCGAGGAACATCGCTCGAAATAACCGTCCCTTCCCGTTTGGAAAAAGAAGTGAGAATTTCCGTAGGAACCTGATATTGTTTCGCTAACGCGGCAGCCCGGGGGTGAAGAACTTTTGCCCCGTGCAATGCGAGATTCAACATTGTATCTTCGTGGATCGTATCGAATCGAACCGCATTCTTTATTCGCCGCGGATCAGCGGAATAAACTCCGTCAACATCGGTGAATATCATACAACGGTCAGCTTTTACCGCGGCGGCTAAGGCAACGGCAGAAGTATCCGATCCTCCCCGCCCCAAAGTAACCATATCTCCGGCATCGTTTACTCCCTGAAATCCGGTTACCACGACGATTTTATTTTGATTCCATTCCCGCCAAATCCGGGCGGTATCAATTCCCTTGATTCGACCGTCTCCCCTTCCGCCGGACACGTGAATGGGAATTTGCATTCCATTTAACGAGATCGCGTCAGAACCGAGTCCCCGCAGGGTTGCCGCAAGCAGCGCCGCAGACGCTTGTTCCCCGGTAATCAGCAACGCATCGGATTCCCTGGACGGAAATTCGTGTGACAATTCCAGATAACGTTTCGTCAAGGCGTCGGTAGTCTTTCCCTGCGCCGACACGACGACCAACATTCGATTATTTTCCGCATCAATTTGTATCCGTCTTGCAACGCGGCGGACACATTCCTCATCTGCAAGAGAAGATCCGCCGTATTTTTGAATAATTTTCATGTAAAATAAAACTCCTTCCGCAGGGGCTATTCCAGTATATTGCGGAAGGAATTAATTTGTGCCGAAGCCGTTATCGCCGTTGGTCAAGATAGCCTTGTAATAACACGGCTGCCGCAGCGGCATCAATGTTTTTTCGCTGTTCTTTTGCCTTTGTTCCACCGGCGTGAAGCATCTGAGACGCAATAACGGTGGTATATTTTTCATCAATCAATTCCGCATCTACGCCAAAACGCTGATACAATTCGTTCCGGAACCGCTCCACCCGTTGGCACATTTCACTTTTTGCACCGTCGGTGCGGCCGGGATATCCGAGAATCACTTTGTCCGGGGAAAGATTTGAGAGAATTTCCCCCACTGCGATCAGCAATTTTTCGTAATTTCGGGAAGGTATGACCTGATAGGGTGAAGCAATCAGACCGGTAGGGTCAGATACGGCGATCCCGGTGCGCGCCATTCCATAGTCAATCGCGAGAATCCGCATAAAAACGTCCTTTCAAAAGAAATCCGCCGGGTCTTTTTTCCGGCGGAAAGCATCAGGCATTTTCCTGAAGTTTTTTCTGAATTGCAAGCATGGTTTCTTCGGGAATATTTTTGTCCATAAACGCCGCGATATCACCAAGGGTCTTCAATTCCTGAGCAACATCATCAGGAACAGCAATGGTAAACTCTTCCTCAATATACATCAAAAGTTCCAAAATCTCCAGAGAATCGGTACAAAGATCAGAAATAAGACTTTCCGCATTCAATCCATCAGCGGAAACGTCATAACGCTGAGCAAAAATCAACTTTACAGTATCCAGGGACATAATAATACACCTCATGTAAATTTATAATAATATTATACCCGATTCCGGCGTTAATGTCAAGACTCGTCATAATAATTTCAAATATCACTATTGTGTTTGACCGGGAGTTTTGACGTCAACGCTTTCACTGTGCGCTCGATAGCATCTTTGCTGTTCTTCCAATCCTCTTTTGCAAAACGGTAATCAAATTTTTTACAAAACCAGTCAATATCGCCATTTAAGGTTCTCAAGGAATTTTCCGTAACGGTCCCCAACGCTTCGCAAAAAGCTAAGCGATCTTTCCGCCCTAATTCTTTCGATGCCGCAAGAAGCGCTTGGTAATGTGGCAAACAAAAAAAAGACTGCTCAGAAAAAACTTTTTTGAAATGATCGTCGGTCTTCCATAGATAAGCAATGTTGGAATAAACATGATTCATTTTTTCATCAAGCCGGGTACATACGTAGCAGGATCTTTTTAGAGTTTGAAGATATTTTTCCGTTGAATCCGGTTTTGAAAAATTGATATGCGTCCGAATTTCTTCCAAATGAGATTGTAAAATCAGAGCCACGGGAAGTCTTTTCCCATTGGTTATCATCATATTGAAATGCTCGTAACAAAATCCGAGGCGGTTCGTCTCAATGCGTACCGTTGGCTCCATCATTGCGGCACCCGTGATGGTATCGATCTCGTTTTTTTCAAGCATTGCATGGAGAGAACAAACCGGACAGCCGCATTTCTTTTCAAAATGTTCGTTAATTTCTATCGTATAAAGATGTTCTGCCATTGTTAAAAACTCCTTTCCGGCCGTACTCCGGTCAAATCAAAAATCGGTGTCATTGAAAAATTATTGCAGTTTCTCCCCTGCATGTAGCCCAAAAGTCCTAACTCAGAGGCAGTGTCAACCACAGAGGAATATTCCAAAGTAAAAAGGTTCCGATTTAATTCCGGACAATCGGAAAGATCTCCGCAAGGCGTATATTGACGCATTAAACTGATTCTCACCGCTTCTTTTTGAAACGTTTGAGAAACCCAGGAAAGCAACGCTTTTGAATCCGATTTTCCGCCGGGTAAAACCAAATGACGGATCAGAAGCCCCTTTTGAATCATTCCATCGGAAGAAAATTTACATTCCCCCACCTGTCGGTACATTTCTTGAAGAGCAGACGATGCGACTTCAAAATAGTCTTCTACGCCCGAATACCGCAGGGAACGTTTCGGAGAATAATATTTCAGATCGGCAAGATAAACGTCGATAAGACCATCAAAATACCGTAGAATTTCCTTTGATTCATATCCGCGGCAATTACAAACGACGGGGATTCTAAGTTCTTTTTTTACTTCTTTTAACGCTTTCGCGATCATCGGGGCA
>JAZNDV010000115.1:0-2444 GCA_045588285.1 Eubacteriales bacterium | reverse complement strand
TGGATAAAAACGTGAAAACTAAGTACATATATTATTATACACGAAAAAAAGAAAAAAGTAAAGAGATTTTTCGAATTTTCAGGGGGTTGACACAAAAATGTTTTAATGATATAATAATTACAAAGAAGACAGCCGCGTTTTTTTGAATCGGAAAGGAGTGAGCCGGGTGTTTTGGCTTTGGTTTTGGGGAATCACCGCCGGAATCGCGTTGCTTACCCTTGTTTTTATCCTCATCTGGGGGCGATGTTTCCGGGTTGCTTCCCATACGGTTTTTCTCCCGAATCTTCCCAAAGAATTTGAAGATTACCGTATTGCTCTCATCTCGGATCTCCACGACCGTTCTTTCGGGCGGAAGAATTCTGCTTTGGCAAAAGCAATTCTGGATACCCGCCCGGATCTGGTGATCACCGCCGGGGATATGCACGAGGGACCCCATTCTCCAAAATCAATATTTGGCTTGCTTTCCGCCTTGACGCCCTCCGTTCCCGTGACCTATACGGAAGGAAATCACGACGTTTTGCCGGGAAGAAACTGTGTGACGGAAGAAGAATACTCCCGGTATCTGTCGTTTCTCTCCGAAATCGGCGTCACCCTTTTGAATGATACGGTGATTCCTTTGGAACGAAACGGAGAATTCATCTTGCTTTACGGTCAGTCTTGGCGAGGAATCATCGGGGAGGTGAATCCGCAAATCGACCCGGATACGCCCTCCCTTCTCGTCTGTCACGATCCCTTGCAGTTTGACCGCTTGCAAACTCTTCCGGATCTGATGCTGTCTGGGCACGTTCACGGCGGGATCTTGCGACTTCCTTTTATCGGTCCGGTCTTTGCCCCCGGCAACGGATTACCCCTTTGGAAGCGGTTTGGACGGGAATTCTTTTTCCCCAAGTATTCGAGAGGTTTATATTATAAGGGAAAACATACCCTCGCCGTTACGCAAGGTGTTGGATTTTTTCTCCTTCCCATTCGGTTTATCCGCCCGGAAATTATGGTTTTGACCCTAAAAACCAATGAAAAATTGAACAATTCGTAACAATTTGATGTTTGGGTATTGCAAAAAGTCGGAAGATGTGGTATAATACCCCAGTATGATATAACCTGAAAAAAACGGAGGAATTATAATTTATGAGCATTCCTATGATTATTTTCGCTATTATTCTGCTGATCTGCTCCGTGGCGCTGATCGCCGTGGTCGTTCTGCAGTCCAACCGCGGCAGCGATATGGCCGCTCTGACCGGTCGTAATAATAACGCCAGCGGAAAAGGACAGACTGCAAAGCGCGAAAATCTTCTCAGACGCCTGACCGTCGTGTTCGGTCTGATTTTCGTGGTTGCCGTGTTCGCCATGAACATCGTCGTTTCCACCGGCATCTGATCTACTCTTGAATTGAAAAACTGCCGAACGCTTCGTTCGGCAGTTTTTTATGTTTATTGATTCCTTTGCCGGTAGGCTTCAAAGGCAAAGACCGCCGCCGCGGAATTTGCGGAAAGGGCGTTCCGGAAATCGCTTCCGTAGGGCAAAAACAGATTTTGATCCGAATATTTTATAATTTTTGCGGAAATTCCCCGCATTTCCCCGCCGAAGACTAACATCAACGGTCCGGTCAGATCTCCTTCATATAAAGATACGGCGTCTTTCCGTTCTGCACAGAGGATTCGCACGCCCCGTTCTTTTATTCTCGTCAACGTTTCGTCCCAATCGGAAACGGCGGCGATGTTCAAAAATTCCGACGCTCCCGCCGATGCTTTGGTCACTACCCCTGCCGCACTGCACCAGTTCCGTTCCGGAACGAAAACTCCCGTTACTCCCGCGGCGTAAAGGGAACGCAGTGCTCCGCCGAAGTTAAAGGGATCTTCAATCCCCTCCAGTAACGCGAAAAACGGAAGGGGAGACGCCAATAATTCTTCCGTCGTCTGATACTTCCGTTCTCCTGCCTTTGCCAACAGTCCTCCGTGGGACGTTCCCCCTGCAAGGGCGGAGATCTCTTCCGGGGATTTGACGGTAATTTTGATCCCCTTGTTTTTTGCAAGATTCAGAATGTAATTGCGGTTTCGGTCCGGTTTCCGTCCGTCGGTAAAGATTTCGTAGATCTCTCTTCTCCCGGCTTCCAACGCCGCCTTGACCGAGATCGCCCCTTCCAATATAATATCTTCCATATAATATCTCCCGTTCTAATCTCATTTCAGTATATCATATCTTTTCTTGAAAATCAACCCTGCTGAGCTTTATTTTTGCGGTTTTTTTATCGAAAATATTCTTTTTTAATAAGAAATCCGATCCATTTTAAGGATTTTGTGGTTAAAATGCACAAACATAAAAAAACAGATAGATTTTTTTGAAATACCGCTTGACAAATTCGGGAAAGTGTGGTATTATAGTTAGGCTGACAATAAAACAGCACAACCACGGGAGCTTAGCTCAGCTGGGAGAGCATCTGCCTTACA
>JAZNDV010000114.1:0-3338 GCA_045588285.1 Eubacteriales bacterium | reverse complement strand
AATCATATAAATTTTCAGACAGTTCCCAGATGCAGCCCAAGGCTTGGAATAATCGGAAGGTAAATACCGCCCGTCCCTCCGCCTTGGTCTCTTCCGAGGTGAAATCCGGGGTGATCTGTACGTCGCATTTGTGTAGCCGTCCTGCCGCGGAAAACGCGCCCAGTACGGGATATAACAGCGCGTTCACCGTGCCGTAGGTCATGGCAATATCGCTGGCTTCTCCGCCGCCGATGGAAGCGTAAAGCACCAAACTCCTGCAATGAAACTTCGCGATAAATTTGGTCACGATGATCTGAAGGGTCTTTGCGTAATCTTTCAACGGCACCGATCGTACCGCTTTTCGAACTTCCCGCTTCGCCGCCGCCCGGATTCCCGATTTCTTTTTGGGGGTCTTTTTTTTGGGTTCGGTTTTGGATTCCGAAGAGGGTTGGATCGGAGCGTTTTTTTCGTCTTTTATTCGTTGCCGTTCCGCCCGGCGCTCTTCCCGTGCTTGTTTCTTTTCCGGGTCTGGATAGACGTGATATTTCAGAAACAGCCATTGCAACCAAAGTTTCAGTTCGCTGTTCCGGTAATCCGCCACCAACCGGATCTTCCCGAAAATCAGATACAGAATCAGCAGCAGAAGAATTCCGACGATTCCCCCAAAAACCGTTAAGACCCATAAAAAGGGATTCATGCCTCAACCTCCGCCGGTCCTTCCGCCGGTTCGGATTCTTCGGCTTGTTTCGGCTCGCTTTCGCTCAAAACTGCTTCGGTCAGCAAAATCTCCGTTCCTGCAGAGGAAAAATTTTCCTCTTCCGGATTCAACGGCGGCATATCTGCAAGGGAATCCAAACCGAAAACGGTTAAAAACTTATCCGTTGTCACGTACGACATGGGACGTCCCGGCAGATCCAGCCGACCGTCTTCCTGTAACAATCCTTTTTCTTCCAGCGCTTCCACGATCTCCGACGATGCCACGCCTCGGATCTGGGAAATGTAAGGCTTCGTGACCGGTTGATTATACGCCGCAATGGAAAGAACTTCCAGCGCCGCGTTGGATAACTGGGGACGTTTTTTTGCTAAGAACAACGCCACGTCTTCGCCGTATTCCGGCTTCGTTGAAAAGCGGAAATCCTTATCGTGCCGTACCAATCGGAATCCGTGATGATCTTTTTCGTAGGTCTTCTGCAAGGCGGTGAGTTCCGTCAAAATTTCATCTTCTTCGATGCCGAGGAATGCAGACAACTGTTCCGTACTCACCGGCTCCGTCGAGGCAAACAGAATTCCCTCAATCAGGGCAGTAATGTTTTTCATTGGGATTCCTCCGTTTGTTTCTTGTTTCGGATCAGCCGGATCTCCGGGTTGTATTCGTCTTCCGTATCCCGGACTTCCACCCGGCCGCTTCGCATCAGTTCCAAGAGTGCAAGGAACGTGGCTACGATCTCCGAACGGGATCTTGCTCCGTGAAACAGGGATTTGAAAGAAGACCTGGTCTTTTTCACCAAAACCCGCATCACCGAAACAATCTTCGTTCCCACGGCGATGAATTGTGTTTTGACGATTTTGTCAAAAGATTCTCTCGGCGGGTGAAGCCGATCCTTATGTCGCTTCATTAATCTTACGTAGGTTTCCAATAACAAAGAAGATTCTTTTCCCGCTTCGTAATCCGGCTTGGGTAAATCTTTCGGCGGCTGTTCTTTGAACCAAATTTTGTCCCCTTGATATTTGGGACGCATCTGCGGGGAGACCCGCTTATATTTTGCGTATTCGATCAACATCTGCTCCAACAGCCACTTGGGATCTTCTTCCTCGTCTTCGGTTTTCGGTAACAGGGAACAGGATTTGATATAGACCAGCCGGGACGCCATTTCCAAGAAATCTGCCGTGATTTCCAGGTTCTTTTCCCGAGCTTCGTCCATCCATTTCATGTACTGTTCCAGTAACAATGAAATTTCAATATCGTAAATATCAATTTTGTGCCGTTCGATCAGTGTCAAAAGCACGTCCAAAGGACCTTCAAACCCTTCCAGACGATAGGTGGGTTCGTTCATCCGAAAATACCTCCGAGAATGGCGTTGACAAGGGGAGTAAACAGGTTCATCAATCCGTTGGACAGAATCCCGACGATTCCTGTACGGTTTAAGATCAAAATCAGTGCGATAAAGAAAATATAAGAATACCGTTCCAGGTTATAGTACTGAAACCGAAGTTTTATTGGTAACAGTTCCCCCAAAATTTTTGAACCGTCCAAAGGTGGAAAGGGAATCAGATTAAAGACCGCAAAGGTCGCGTTGTAGATCGCCATATACAAGAACAGCAGGGAAAAAATCGAGAGCCAGACAATACCATTCTGTCCCGCAAAGAGGAATAGAATTCCGTAAATTAAATAGGTAATAAAGCAGAATACGATATTGGAAAGGGGACCCGCCGCCGCGGTCATGATCGTGCCCAGCCGGCGGTTTTTGAAATACCGTGCGTCGATCTGTACCGGCCGTGCCCACCCAAATCCAAAGACCAGCAAGAAAATAAAACCTTTCAAGTCAATGTGCGCTATGGGATTCAGCGTCAGCCGTCCTTGGTACTTCGCCGTTTGATCTCCGAACGCCAACGCCATGTAGCCGTGGGCACATTCGTGAACGGGGAAGACCAAGAGCAACGCTACCACGGAAAATAACATCTGTACCAATAAAATATGGGCAGGGGTATCTCCGGCGATCAATTCTAAAATCAAATCAAGCAGCATTCGTGTCAGCCTCCGATCAGAATCAGGGGGAATAGGGTGAGAAGAGAACTAAGGGAGAAGATCGTTCCGTTTGGCATGGGCACGGGAATGCAGGCAAGCAGCAACCCGACCATGCAGAACAAAAAGAAAGGGAGCGTTTCATTTTCTCGGAAGGATTTTTCTTTTGCTCCGAGAGTCTTTGTTCTCAGAAACGTTTCCGCATCGGATCCGGGAAGGGGCAGGATCGAAAACCAAAGCAGAGACAAATTTGCTGCGGTCAGCGCCCTTGCGCCGAGGAAGAAGATTTCCCAAAAGGAACCGCCCAGCGCAGATTGTAACAGTTGGAACAGAGTATACAGTACGAAACCTCCCGCCGCTCCGAAGCAGATGTGGTAGATTCCGCCAAAGAAAACTTTACGGTTCAACGTTTTGTCTTCCGTTCTTTCTTCCTTCCGGATCGTTCCCTTCAGACAACCGGTCAGCAGAAAAAAGGTAATTCCCCAAATCTCCGAAGGCAGATCTCTGAGGATCGTCCTCCAAAGTCCGGATTGGCAAGTTCCGGATTTCTTCTTGCACCGGACTTGTCCCCAACGGCGAAGAATCAGAGCCGCCGCTCCTGCCAGGGCGTATAAAA
>JAZNDV010000113.1:0-5429 GCA_045588285.1 Eubacteriales bacterium | reverse complement strand
CCTTTCTATTTCACCCGGCTCCCGCCAGGTGCTCACCATGCTCAGCCGCTGCGGCGCCCTGGAAGACATGATTGCCGCCGGCGCCCGGATTCTGGAATGTGCCTGCGGACCTTGCATCGGCATGGGACAGGCTCCCAACTCCAACGGCGTTTCCCTGCGCACCTTCAACCGCAATTTTGAAGGCCGTTCCGGCACGGCAGACGGACAGGTCTATTTGGTTTCCCCCGAAACCGCCGCCGTTTCCGCGTTGACCGGCGTGTTTACCGATCCCATGGCGAACGTACCCGATCTTACGGTACAAATGCCGGAAGAATTCGAGATTAACGACAACATGATCGTCAAGCCTTATCCCGCAGGGGAAGACCGGGAAGTGATCTACGGACCCAATATCAAACCCTTCCCCCTGAACAAAGAACTGCCCGAAACCCTCGGCGCAAAGGCGGTTTTGAAGGTAGGCGACAACATTACCACCGACCACATCATGCCTGCCGGGGCGAAGATCCTGCCCTATCGCTCCAACATTCCCTATCTGTCCCAATTCTGCTTCGGGGTCTGTGACAAATCCTTCCCCGAACGCGCCTTGGAATGGGGCGGCGGATTTATCATCGGCGGACAAAACTACGGTCAAGGCTCGTCGAGAGAACACGCGGCGCTGGTTCCCTTATACTTAGGCGTCAAAGCCGTGGTTGCAAAATCCTTTGCCCGGATCCACGCGGCAAACCTCATCAACTCCGGCATTTTGCCTCTGACCTTTGAAAACGAAAGCGACTACGACCGCATCGACCAAGGAGACGAACTGGAGATCCCCGCCATTCGCAAAAACGTGGAAGACGGAACTCCCATGGTTTTGATCAACAAGACCAAAGGAATCGAAATCCCCCTGACCACCGTCTTTACCGACCGGCAGAAAAAGATGATCCTGGCAGGCGGACTTCTTAACGCCACCAAAAACGCGTAACATGAAAGCCTTTCTTCAAAGCCTTGACCGCTATTTCCTTCCGGTCTTACTGATCTCCTACACGGCGCTTTGCCTCGTCCTTTTGGCGGTGGTGCCCGAAGGAAAAGGGGGATTGCTTTTGGCAATCCTGTGGGCGGGATTCACCGCAGCGGCGCTGCGGTGGAGCATTTGGGGCGTTCTGACCTTGGCAAAGAAAAAAGCCGAACCGAAGGAAATGACGGTTCTGTTGCGGACGGTGGAAATCATGCTTCTTCTCATCACCGCCGCCGCCGGCGTGCTTACCCTTCTCCTTCGTCAGATCCCCGCGGTTTGGATCTTTTTCCCCACGCCCCTGTTTGCCCTGCAAGGGGTCGTCAAGATGGACGCGGAGAGATAAGAAGTGCAACGGCGTTCGTTTCTTTCTTTTCGCGGAAAGAAAGAAACCCAAAATTCGGCGAATTACGTTCGCCGGGGAAAAGCAAATTTTATTACGTAATTATTTTGCATTTTGCATTTACAAGGAGTATATTATGTACGAAGCACAAATTCAAGCGGCGACCGAAAAATTTGCCGCCCTGCTGGAAGAACAACTGAAGCGGGTCGACGGACTGAAATCTCAGGGAGATTTCGTCGACTACTCCAAACTGGACAAAATCATCATCGGCGTTTGCGGCGGCGACGGCATCGGCCCCACCATCACTGCCCAATCCCGCCGGGTGCTGGAGCATCTTCTTGCCGACGAAGTGAAGGCGGGCAAGGTGGAATTCCGCAACATTGACGGGTTGACCATTGAAAACCGGGTCAAAGTCATGAAAGCCATTCCCGACGACGTGATGGAAGAACTGAAAGCCTGCCACGTCATTCTGAAAGGCCCCACCCACACGCCCAACGCTGGCGACGGATATCCCAACATTGAATCGGCAAACGTTGCCATGCGCAAAGCGTTGGATCTGTTCGCAAACGTGCGTCCCGTCAAGGTTCCCGACCAGGGCATTGACTGGACCTTCTTCCGGGAAAATACCGAAGGAGGCTACGCCGTCGGCTCCAAGGGGGTCAACGTGACGGAAGATTTGGGCATCGACTTCACCGTTGCCACCTCGCAGGGGTGCGACCGCATCGCGGAGATCGCCTTTGATTACGCAAAAAAGAACGGGAAGACCCGGGTGGAAGTGGTCACCAAAGCCAACATTATCAAGACCACCGACGGGAAATTTCTGGAACATTGCCACAAGGTAGCGGAAAACTATCCCGACATTCAACTGAACGAATGGTTCATTGATATTATGACCGCAAAACTCATCGACGAAAAACGCCGCCGGGACTTCCAGGTCTTCGTTCTCCCCAACCTGTACGGAGACATCATCACCGACGAAGCCGCCGAATTCCAAGGAGGCGTAGGCACCGCGGGCTCTGCCAACATCGGCAAAAAATACGCTATGTTTGAAGCCATTCACGGAGACGCCCCCCGCATGGTCCGGGAAGGCAGAGCCAAATACGCCGATCCCTCTTCCATGCTCCGGGCTGCCGTTCTGCTCCTGTCCCACATCGGATATCAGGAACAGTCGGAAAAACTGTCCGCCGCGCTGGACGAATGTATGTTCACCGAACGCAAATTGGTGGTTACCGGCAGAGATACCGGCTGTACCGGCGACGAATACGCAGACTACGTCATGAGCAAACTGTAAGAAAATGAAAAGTTAAGAGTGAAGATATTATCTCCACTCTCCCATCTCCGATCTCCACTCTCAGAAAGGATCTTCCTAATGAAATCGCCTTCGGTCAAAGTCATTGCCAACAACAAAAAAGCCTATCACGACTATTTCGTGGAAGAAACCTTGGAAGCAGGCATTTCTCTGGCGGGAACGGAAGTAAAATCCGTCCGCATGGGAAGAGTAAATCTAAAAGATTCTTACTGTTCCGTGAAGCATGGGGAGATGATCCTGACGGGCGCCCACATTTCCCCCTACGAAAAGGGGAATATTTTCAACAAAGATCCTTTGCGGGAGCGCAAACTTCTGATGCACCGCAAGGAGATCGACCGGCTCTTCGGGAAGGTCAAACAGGACGGATATTCCATCATTCCCCTGCAAATTTACCTGAAAGGGCCCTACGTCAAAGTTCAAATCGGGCTTTGCAAAGGAAAGAAGCTATACGACAAGCGGGAAAGCGCCGCAAAAGAATCGGCAAAACGGGACATGGAACGCTCCATGAAGATCGAACGCTGAAGAAAGGACGGAAATCATGGAAAACACCATCTTATTTGAATCAGATCAAACCTTTTCCGTCCCCTGCGACGTGGTGGACAAGCACCTGAACGCCCCGGACGTGGAACTGAGGTTGATTTTGCTGTTGTTACGCAACGCCAACGCCGCCTTTTTGAAAAACGACCTGCTCCGAATCCTATCCATCGAGGAGTCCCGCTTGGAAGACGCCTTCAAATACTGGGTCAAAGCGGGGATCCTTTACAAGTCCGCGGGGAAATACACCCTGCAACGCCCCCAATTGAAAGCCTCGGACTTCATGACCTACCACCCGGAAACGGTGGCACAACGGTTAGAAGGAGATCCGGCGCTGCAATACCTCTACAAAGAAGCGGAAACGGCGCTGAAAAAGCCCCTGTCTTCCGCCGACGCCTCTCTGATCCTGTCTCTGGTGGACTGGTGCGGACTTCCCACCGACGTGGTGGCGCTTTTGATCCGCTACGGCGGGGACAACGGAAAATCCCTTCGCCAGATCGCCCAAACCGGCGTAAAGTGGGCAGACGACGAGGTGAAAACCTTTGAACAGGCAGAGCTTTTGATCCGCAAAGAGTCCGAAAAGAAAAACACCGTCAACCGCATCGCCTCCCGGTTCGGAATTTTGGGCACCCGCGCCATTTCGGAAGCAGAACGGAACGCTTTCCTTAAATGGAAAAACGACTTTGGCTACGAGCTGGACATGATCGGTCTTGCCTACGAAGAAACGGTGAAAAATACCGGGAAATACACCTATACTTATATTGATAAAATATTGACCAAATGGCACGACGCCGGATACAAAACTCCCGACGAAGCCAGCGCCGCCCCAAAACCGGAACAAAAGCCCGCCAGACGAACCGCTGTCCGCCGTACCGCGGTCAATAACCCCCGAAAAACCGCCGCGTCCAACGACGCGTTGAATTTAGCTTGGGAAATTGCCGGAGGAGAGGATGAATCATGAACAAAAGCAAGTGCCTTGACGCGGTCAATCAACTGATGGAAGACCGCCGTACCCAAGGGAAGATCGAAGAAAACCGCCGCCGGGAAGAAATTTCCGCCGCCGTCCCCGCCATCGCAAAGAAAGAACGGGAATTGCAGGAAAACCACGCCGCCTTTTTCCGCTTCATCGCAGACCGGGACGACAGCGAAGAAAAATTTATGGAATTCCGGGATAAATCCCTCTCTCTGCAGGAAGAGATCAAAACTCTGCTGGAGCAAAACGGCTACCCCGCCGCCTACTTAGACCCGGTGCATCATTGTCCCCTCTGTAACGACGAAGGGGTCGTGGACGGACAGCTTTGCGCCTGCTACAAGCAAGCCTTATCGGAGCAATATCTGAAAGAATCGGGCATGGAAGCCCTATTCACCGGAAGCTGCTTTGCCAACTACGACCTATCCCTCTACCCGGAAGACGCCCGGGAAAAGATGAAAAAATTGCTGGAATTCTCCAAAAAATACGTCAAGACCTTCGGAGAAGATTCCCAAAACCTCTTATTCGTCGGGGAACCGGGCTGCGGAAAGACCTTCTTGTCGGTCTGCATCGGCTGTGAGTTGATCCGAACCGGGAAATTCGTCCTGTACGCCCCCGTTCAGGAACTGCTGAACGATTTTGAAGCCGCCACCTTCCGCAACAAAGAGGCAGGCTTGCCCACGGAAGATTATCTTGATGCCGATCTGCTGATCCTTGACGATCTGGGAACGGAATTTTATTCTTCCTTCGTGGAAACCACCCTCTATTCGGTCATCAATACCCGGCTGACCCGGAAAAAACCTACCGTCATTTCCACCAATCTTTCCATTGAAGACCGAAGCGAATGTTACGCCGCCCGGCTCAACTCCCGTCTGACCTATTCCTTCCTCAATCTGGAATTCCCCGATGCCGACCTGCGGGCAGAAACCCTGCGCCGGAAAGCGGCAAAGCAGAAAAAGAAGTAAAACCTTGAAACCCCTTGACTTTCCACGGAAAGTATGTTATAATCTATAATAGAATACGATCATGGAGGAACACAACATGAAACATATCAAAACCCTGAAGACCCGGAAACTCTGTGCCGGCAAAGGCGGTTGCGGCGAATGCCAGACCTCCTGCCAGTCCGCTTGCAAAACCAGCTGCGGCGTTGCCAACCAGAAATGTGAATCCAAAAAGTAATTTTGGAACCGATGAAAAAGCCGCCCGTATTACCGGCGGTTTTTTTATTATCCGCAGGTTTATGGCTTTTTTCTTTGGTTCTTTCTTTTTGCGGGAGAAAAAAATT